>JASEJN010000016.1 GCA_030016385.1 Clostridiales bacterium
TGGGGTTTTTCATTCGCAATTTTTACCAGTAAAAAAGCTAGCACAACGAGTTAAATTAATTAATGTATGTTGTAATATATAGCACTTATTCCATTAGTTAATTGCAATAGTATTTTTTATCAATATTGCCATTAATATTCATTTATTTTAAGAGGCCGTGAGATATGATGACATTACTTTTGCAAATACCGGTACGATATAAGCTTCTATAAGGCTTCCAGCTATTGAAACCAGTAAAAAAATTATGATTATCATACTATATGAAAAAAACTTTTGCCAGTAATTATGTGTCCACTTTTTTGTTATCTTGTTTTTTATCACCATGCGGGAAAAACTTATGGATACCACTCCAATTGCCACTATACACGGGATTATGATAAGATTTTGCGGGAGTATCGCAAGCGCCGAAAAAAGCACGCCCTTTATCCCCATGCTGTTTATTAAGAAGCTGACCGTGAACCCCAGTATGAATCCTCTAATTGCTACGATAATAAGAGTAAGAGGTATGCCCACAACGCTTATGCCAAAAATCCATATGAGAAACCCTGTAAGCATATTATTTTTGATTGATTGCCCTAAAACGCCGTAGCTGTCCACATCCTTTTTTAAAAGTACCTGAAAAAAATCCTGCATATATTCGATCAAAGACTGCCTCTGCGTTCCGTCTAATGCCTTCACTGAAAAAGCTCCCGTTGCAATGCCTATTGCAAAAAATGTGAATACCAGAAAATACAAGCCTATATTAGCGTTTATGTGCTTTATAATAGCTTCACGTATTCCATTTCTTTTTAACAATACATTTTCCCTCCTTAAATATTTTTTCATATGCTTCTAAGAAGATTTTATGCATAGGTAAAAAGCTATATGATTAAAAAATGAAACAAGCCCTGAAAGAAACTTAATAAATGAGGTAATTAATATAAATAAACCTACATATAATAACGTAAAAGCATGGCTTGTATTTTTTATATTTGAAGATAACAGGAGATGATGAAAGCATGATGAAGTTTGATAAAAACGGGATATATTATTATGGAACAAACAGGGAGTTTATCATGTCTTTAAAAAAAGTATCCTTCGTCGATATTACTATAAAGGAGCTGTTAAGAGCAAAATGCAAAACCGGCCTCCGCCAACGCCCCGAAATCGATATAAGCTATGGCAGGATTTGATATTATTGATCCAATGCGCTCGCGGTTTTAGTCATGAGAGGTTCAGAAGATATGACGCAAATACTGGAGCCGCACCGCATGACATGAAAAACTCTTTGTCCTCCTTAATGCTCCTGCCCATGGTAGTTGGGTTCATGTTATAGAACTTAAGGGCATCGAATACGATATCGGATTTTATATACTCTATCAGATGGTATCTGCATAGTTCTGCATCTTTAATCTGGGATAAAATATATTCCATATATTCTTGCTCAAGTATGGGAAACACAACATGTGCACTGGTGCAGCATACGTCCTTTAGTACCGTAATCGTATGGTGGCTTATGCCGAAATGGCGTTTTCTTTTGTCTTTGAAGCTTATCCTCGGTATAAATACGGATATGCCATTCAACTTGTTGACACAATCGATTATGCTTCCCTGCTCGATTCCGCTAAATCCATACTTCGTACCGGTTCCGACGGAGCCCGGACCCATCGTGACTATTGCTGCGTCTCCATGGAATACTTCCTTTGCAATTGCCAGTGCATCAAATATATTTACAGCTTCGGCGTCGCCTCCAAGTGCATTTCCATATGTAACAGCATATGAAATTATTTTTTTATCCTTCAATTCTCTTACGGTATGGCTGAATCCCGCCTCAAGGCACCCGCCGTCCGTCATGATGTATATGATCCTCATATCACTGTTCAAAAACTTTAATGTACATGCCGCAGGAGCCAGCATGCTGTGAAGTTCCCCTGAAATCACTATCATATTATCCAGACTTTTAAAACCCTTTATCATCTCGTGGTATTTGCTCTGCTGCTCAGATGTGCACATGCAGTTCACCTGATATGGAGTGTATCTTAGCTTCATGATATGCCCGGGCTCAGTTATTTCAATAATTTTCCTTGACGATTCGTTTATTATTATGAAATCGTACCCGCCCGTACCCAGATGAAGGTATCCGGCTGTTGTATTTATATATACGACGTCTCCCTTA
Organism: Clostridiales bacterium; assembly: GCA_030016385.1. NCBI lineage: Bacteria > Bacillati > Bacillota > Clostridia > Eubacteriales > Clostridiales bacterium. The sequence goes on from JASEJN010000016.1 coordinate 2,156, forward strand.
TTTATTCTGCCACTTAGCAAATTATAATTTACTGCCTTATGTATGGTACCATCATAGCAAACACGCGCTAACGCAATTGAATCATCTTCATATATTATATCCATTACTATACCTTTTCTTATCCTTATCATTTATACTTTTCTCCCCAGGCGATCTATATATTTTAATATGCTGCTTTTTTCTATCAGCGCGCTTATGGATTTTCTGTCTCCATAAAATTCTATTAACAGCAGCAGCAATAAAATTACAGTTTTTATTATAATATTGTCTGAAGATATCAAACTTAACCCCGCCAGCATGCCTATTGTATTCGATCCTGTATCGCCCATGATGCATATCTCTTTGAACTCATATGGCACATAAAATAAGAGCAGCAGCATGAAGCCGGAATTCACTCCCAGATAAAAGGCATCCGCCCTAAGGATAAGTAAAAATAAAAAAAAGACTCCATACACCTTTATAGCCCTTCCGGGCCGCAGATCCATCATATTGAAAAAATTCTGTGACAGGCACAAGAGCACAACGTTCAATATAAGGCTGATGCCCCTAAACCCTGAAAAGGCGCATATTGTAAATGAAATCAGGATGCAAAACATTGCCTTTAAAAACCCTGAAGTAACTTTGCCATTCAATGCAGCGCCAATATGCTGCCTTATACCTTTTCTTCCATCGGCAAAGCCATCATCGATATGCCCTGCAAGGGCTGCCGATAATGTTCCGGTACATATTACCAGGATACTTGCCTTTAAAGAGCGATAATCATACTTCATCATGGCTGCAAGCTCCAGCGCTGCGCTTGCGATCAATATGTATATGATGAATAAAATTCCGGCGGAATTTGATACGGTTCCACCCCTGTAATTTTTTGCGTGATTGGATTGGCTATTTATAAAATCGATTATTCCGGGCAAAATGACCAATGAGCAAAATATTGAAGAAACAAGGGGAATTATATATATCAACGGCTATCGCCTCCATAGAATATTTAAAAGAGTTATTATTATGTCGTAGAATTGCTTCGTTCTATGCATAAAACCCGATGCATTCACATATGTGTACCTGTGCGACAAATCGGCGTCTTTGACTTTTATGAAACAGCCCTTATTCAACAAATCGATGAGCATGCCGACTTCCAGGCCATATCCACGGTACCTTCCGCCTTTAAAGTCTTTTAACGCTTTTGCATTTATCACCCTTTGCCCCGAAAGAGGACATGGGAAATCCACCCCTGTAAAAAATTTGACACTGAAGCTTGCAAACGCCTTTAATAATCCAAAACCTCCCGTACCGGTCATGGTGGGTAATCTTGCTACGCAGGCATCGCATTCGTTTCCAATTACCATATCTATTAGGGGTTCAATGTTTGATGCGGAATATCCAAGGTCCCCGTCCAGAAATACATAAATATCGGCGTTTGATATCTTTAGTGCTTCCTCTACAGACTCCGCCTTACCCATATTTTTGGCGTGCTTTATTATATCTATTCCGCCGATTCCCTCTATTATATTCAGGGTATTATCCTTGGAACCATCATCTATAGCTATTATCCTGTTTATGGATTTTATCCTTTTGACAGAATTTATCGTATCATATGCATATTTTTCTTCATTATAAAAAGGAATTATCGCACATATTCTAACCATGATATCTTTTAATCAAAATTGAGAAATACTTTCAGTTCATCTATTATACTTCCCTTAAAAAGCCATGATACGATGATTAAAAAAATAAGGATTAAAAAAAGTGCGGACGATTTAACATATGCATCATCATATTTTAGCAGGCTGCTTATCCCCTTGAGGTCTATTATGTTCGATCCGTACAGCACCCTTATTATAGCCGTGCTTGACATCCCGGATCTTCCTTTTTCAGAGAATTCGTCTATACATGTATGGCTTCCAATTATATATATTTTCGATGCCCCTTTCATTTTCGCCGTGTAAAGTGCGGCATCCTCCGATGTACCCTTTAGCAAAACCTGTTTATAAGTGAGACCTAAATTCTTGATTCTTAATGCTCCCGGTGCATATCCGTTCGTATACGAATGAACAAGTATCTCACTGCAGTTTAAAAGGCTTTTATCGCTCACGCTATCCATATCGCCTATGATTATGTCGCATTTTATGCCGGCGTCGAATGCAGCGTCAGCCCCTCCGTCGACTCCCATTACGACAGGAGCGATGTTTTTTATGATATTTGAGACTGATTTCAAATCATCTATATAGCCTCGTCCCCTGCAAATTATGAGAACATCCCTTCCGCAAATAGGCGTCTTAAGCTCCGGCATGGGATGATTCCCTGTAAAATACCTGGATTCCCTTATCATAAATCCTGCGGTATTTTTTATGAACCTGTAATTATTATCTTCCATATATAAGTTTTCTATGTCTTTTTCGAAGATTTCGCGGCAGGATGAAACCATCGTGCCGTTTATATATATTTTATTGTCTGAAATTTCGGCCATGTCACCGTCTTTCACCCCATCGAAAAAATCTTCCTGCAATGCGTCAAAAATCCTGATGCCGCTCTTTAGCAGATATCCTATGCCCTCATTGCATCCATTTTTATCTATGGAATCGCAACAGTTTATAACGGCCTTTATTTTTTTATGCCTTAACTCTTCAGCTGCTACAAGATCCAGCGCCTTATGCCTTATTACAGCCATTCCCCTTTTATCTATTTTGTGAATAAGCCTTTTTGTATATGCATCCTTGAATACTTTGCCGTATATATTGCCTTTCAATAGTAACACATCCTCGTAATACATCTGCATTGTTTTTATAATACTATTTTGTGCAATTAGCGAAATATAATGTTATCAATCATATGCAAACGGCAAAAAGAAAACCGGCTTTTTAAAAGTCGGTTTTCTTTATCTCTTCGGCATATTTTATCAATATATCCTTTTTATTTAATTCCGGGTTTTCAATAACCTTATTGATAAGCGCATCTATCATCAATCCGATAGTCCTGCCGTCATTGACACCTATTTTCTTAATGTCATTTCCATCAATACACAGCATTTTTCTGTTGAAACATTCATTTTTGTTTAAAATATCCTGTACGATTTCTTTTATATTATCTATTTTTATAAGCTTTTCATGTTCATTATCTGCCCTTGCAAGAGCTTCCCGTACTGCCAGCAGATGTATAAAGCATTCTTCTCCTGTTTCTTTCAGTTCACTCTTAATGGATACCCTGTCCTCTTTTAGTTTGATGCCCCGAAAATGCAACGTTTTGTCCACATTGTCAATAATGCTGTTTTGGAACTTTAACCTTTTTAATATACCTGCTGCCAGGCTCGCAATTTCATAAAACATTATAGTTAACCTTACCACAAGATCTTTATCGGATTCATCAATGCATTTTATTAAATGCCCTTCGCCGCGGTACAGTTTAACATGATCGGAAAGCTCGGGTATAATATTATCCATAAGTCCTGCTTTAAACAAAAGGCTCAATTTCCCGGCATTATCCGAAAGAAGCATCTTGCAAAGCTCATCTTTTATCCTTTCACAGCTTATCTTTTTTATAAGCGCAGCATTTACAACGATAGAATCAAATGTATACTTATCGATTTCAAATCCAAGCTGTGCAGAAAACCTTATGGCCCTCATCATCCTCAAGGCATCCTCTTTGAACCTTGCATCGGCATCGCCCACGCATCGTATTATTCCATTGCATAAGTCTTCGTATCCCCCATACAAGTCCACAAGTCCTTCACGGGGATTGTATGCCATGGAATTTATCGTGAAATCCCTTCTGCTTAAATCCTCATCTATAGTTCCTATAAATTCCACATGGTCCGGGCGCCTGTAGTCCGAATATGCGCCTTCTTTTCTGAAGGTGGTAACCTCAAATGGCATATTATCGATAATTACCGTAACCGTGCCGTGTTTAAGCCCCGTGCTTAACAGTTTAAAATCTTTGAACATATCCATGACATCACAAGGCTGCGCATTTGAAGCTATATCGAAATCCGCAGGAACTTTACCAAGCAGGCTGTCTCTTACGCATCCGCCGACAATATAGCCTTTATAACCGCTGCTATAAAGCTTCTTTAAAATATATTTCGCACCTTCGGGCAATTTTATTTCCATTAACTTACCTTTTGTTTTAACCTTAGCTTATCGGCAACCATTGCAATAAACTCGCTATTGGTTGGCTTGCCCTTTCCATTGTGTATGGTATAGCCAAATATTTTGTTTATCGTTTCTATCTGTCCCCTGCTCCAGGCTACTTCGATAGCGTGTCGTATGGCTCGCTCTACGCGGCTTGCTGTAGTATTAAACTTTTTCGCTATAGAAGGATAGAGCTCTTTTGTAACTGCGCTTAAAAGCTCAACGTCATTTACAACCATAAAAATAGCTTCCCTTAAATACAGATAGCCTTTTATATGCGCAGGTACCCCTATTTCATGGATTATATTGGTAATTTCAGATTCAAGATTATTATTGAAGAAATTTGATGTCTGCTGCTCGCTATCGACCATATGTTTTCTTATTTCCTGCATACCCATGCTACTGTTGAACATTTGCCTGATCCTGCTTACGAATACATCAAGTTCGAATGGTTTTACGACATAATAATCAGCACCGAGGTTTATGGCTCTTTGCGTTATCTTATCCTGACCTACCGCCGACAGTACAATTATCTTCGGGACATTGTTAAGGTCAAGACTATTTATCCTCTCTAGAACCCCGAGCCCATCGAGGTGGGGCATTATAATGTCCAGTACCAGAACGTCAGGATTTTGGTCTGATATAAGCTTCAAAGCTTCAAGACCATCCTTTGCAATCCCTACGACTTCCATGTCGTTCTGCTTTGATAAATACTCGCTCAGAATACTGCAAAATTCCTTGTTATCGTCTGCAATTAAAACTTTTATTTTTTTTTCATCCATATTCTTTTTTCCTCCTATATAATAGCATTTCCATTTGTTAACAATTATTAATTCGACAAAGTGTTAAATATTCCTTCTAAAATAAGTAAAAATTGAAAAAAATTTTTAATATTAAATAAAATGTTCAAAACATGTGTAAAATAAAAAAATGCTGGTTAAAATGCAACCAGCAAAAAATACTTAATAGTTTCTATTTTTGACTTATACTGATGCCTGCTTCCTGCAGCATCCATTCAATATATATACCATAGCCCATATCGGGTCTGTTTATAAAAACATGTGTTACGGCTCCTACAAGTTTACCATTTTGTATGATCGGGCTGCCGCTCATGCCTTGCACGATTCCACCTGTTTTTTGCAAAAGCTCGGGATCTGTTATCCTTATTATCATGCTTTTGGGGTTCGGTTTAGCTTGATTTGTGAGTTTTTCAATAACAATATCATAGCTTTTCACGTCTGTCCCGTCAACTGTTGTAAGGATTTTTGCAGGTCCTTCTTTTATATCGCTCTGGAATGCAACTGAAATAGGTTCGGTGTAGATATTGTTTTCTATTTTTTTTGAAGCGACGCCATAGATTCCACAGGCGGTATTTTTGCTTATATTGCCAAGTTCATCCTCGCTCTCAATAAATAATCCCCTTAGTTCTCCGGGTTTACCTCTTACTCCGGGCTGAACGGATATTATTTTTGATGGCACTATTTTGCCTGAACTTACAGAGAGCATTTCCCCAGTATCGATATCCGTAATCGGATGTCCGATGGCGCCATATGCGCCATTTAAGGGACAGTAAAATGTCAATGTTCCCACGCCTGCGGTGGAATCCCTTATCCATGCGCCTATCTTATATTGCTGATCATCATTTGATTTTACAGGCGTTATCGATGCCTGTATTTCTTTCCCTTTTCTTATAATCGTCAGTTTGATGGGCTTCCCACCGGATGCGCCTACGAGTCTGGATACATGATCCCCATCTTCAACAGGTATATCATTTATTTTGAGTATCGAATCGCCTATCTCTATCCCGGCATCCAGTGAAGGGTTATAAATTTTCCCATCGCTGCCGTTTATCTGAGATACTCCGACTACCATTACTCCCTTTGTCATCATCTTGACACCAATCGATTGGCCGCCCGGTATGACTTTTATCTGAGGTACCACATTGACGGTTACCCTTTTGATCGGTATTACGCCAAATACCATTATATCAAAATCAACTTTGCCATTTCTGTTTGACTCTATCTTAAAAGGAGATAAAAGGTTTAAGTTTACTTTACTTCCATTAAGGTCGTTTCCATTTAATTTAACAACATCATTTTTTTTGAAATTCAAGCTGACATTTACAGGCAATTTTATATCGAAAAGATGCTGTTCCCCTTCCAATAACATTATCCTGTCAGGCATTTGAGAAATTTTCAATGTCACCAAGGAAAAAGAAATAATTGTACAGCAAACAATAAAAACAAGTAATTTGCTGAGCTTCATCCTGTACAATTCGATCACTCTCCCGTCATCCCATAGAAGCAACTTTCTCCTCAAAAAATAAATTAGCATATGTTTAAATTAACCTATTTAAAACTGTTTTATACTATAATAAAATTTTCATATCTGGCAATAAAAACTTCATGTGCTCATTTTGCCGCATAAAAAAATGGTGATAAATTGTCACCATTTTTTTATGCATTTATTGCAAAATAATTTAATCGGCCCGGATTCGGACCGATTAAATTATTTTAGCAATCATGTTATACGGCTTTTTTAGTCTTTAATTCATTTGCCATCGTTAGCATTTCTTCTGCATTCCTTAAAGTGAGTTCAGTAATCTTCGCACCGCCGAACATTCTTGCGATTTCTTTTATTTGACCGCTCCTCTCAAGTTTTTCAACCTTTGTCCTTGTTTTCCCCTCGTTTACATTTTTACTTATATAAAAGTGAGTATCAGCCATGGAGGCTATTTGAGGCAGATGTGTCACACATATGACCTGGTGGGATTTTGAAATTTGTCCCAGCTTTTCAGCAACTGCCTGGGCTGCTTTTCCGCTTATTCCTGTATCTATTTCATCGAATATCAAACATGGTATTTTATCCGCATCAGCCATAACTGTCTTTATTGCGAGCATTATCCGCGACGACTCGCCACCTGATGCAATTTTACTCAGCGGTTTCAAGGGCTCTCCAGGATTTGCGGATATTAAAAAATATACAATATCAATACCGTTTTCTGAAAAATCAACTTGTCCATTCTTTTTCAAAACATCGAAATGCACTTCAAACTTAGTCTTATCCATCCGTAGAAATTTCAATTCATCCATGATATTTTTTTCAAGTTTTTTTGCGACACTTTTTCTTAGGTTGGAAAGCTTCTGGCTCAAATCATAGAGCAGGGCAGATTTTTGATCAATCTGCTTTTTTAATTTATCTATTATTTCATCGCTGTTTTTTATGTCTTCTGCTTCTTTATATATTTTATCCCTGTACTTAAGTATTTCGCCTGTATCTTTGCCATATTTCATCTTTAATCTGTTTATCATATCCAATCTTGATTCAACTTCATTTATAAGCTCAGGATTAAAATCTATCTTTTCTTTATATTCCCTGATATCCTCAACGGCACCTTCAACCGTAAAATAGGCATTTTCCAGGGAATTTGCCACTGCGTTTATCCTGTCGTCTATTCCGCAGATGCTTTTTAGCTGAGTCAATACGCGTCCCAAGCTATCATAAACGGGACTTATGTTCTCACTGCTTTCATATAAAAGCGAATAGCATGACGAAAGTACCGAGTACAGCTTTTCTGAATTATTCAGTATGGTTTTCTGTTTAATAAGATCTTCTTCTTCTCCCGGTTTTAATTTTGCATTGTCGATTTCCTGTATCTGATAGTTCAAAAAACCAAGTTTGCTTTCACGATCGTAATCGTCTCCCACGATGTTCTTAAGCTTGGATTTTATGGCCTTTATTTCCTCATATGCTTCCCTTACCTTATCTTTTATATTTATAAGCTCATTCCCTCCGAATAAATCCAGTATCCCTATGTGACGCCTCTCATCCAGCAGCGACTGGTGCTCGTGCTGACCGTGAATATCAATTAGATAGTTGCCGATGGATTTAAGAATGCTCGTTGTGACCAATTTTCCGTTTACCCTGCATATGCTTCTGCCCTGGATGTTCATTTCCCTTGACAGTATTAGAACGTCATCGGTTCCGATTCCATAATACTGCATTTCATCTTTAAACTCGGGACTGTCTATCCAATCAAATACAGCCGACACTTCAGTTTTTTCATAACCGGTACTTATTACATCCTTCGATGAGCGTTCACCCAATACAAAATTGACAGAGTCTATGATTATCGACTTGCCCGCACCCGTTTCTCCTGTCATTATATTAAGGCCCTTTGAAAATTCAATATTAAGATTTTCAATCAATGCAAAATTTCGTATAGACAATTGAAGGAGCATTTTAATGCCTCCTATTCGTTTACAAGTCTTTTTAACCTGCTTACAATTTCCTCCGCCTTTTCATTTGTCCTCGTAAGTATGAAAATCGTATTATCACCTGCAAGCGTCCCAACGATGCCATCGAAATTCAGAGAATCGATGGCCTCCGCAGCAGCCGGGGCAGAACCGGATATCGTTCTGATGGAAATAATATTATTTACATAATCGATTGTTAAAACTGTCTGGGTAAAAATAGTAACCAATTTATCTGAAAGCATATTTTCTGTAGGTGCAATAGATGCATATTTATACCTGCCGCTGCCTGAAAGCACTTTTATCAATTTCAATTCCTTTATGTCCCTTGAAACTGTAGCCTGTGTCACATTGATACCCGCTTTTTTCAACTCATCCGCAAGTTCCTCCTGAGTTTCAATATCTTTATTGTTGACGATCTCAAGTATTTTAGCATGCCTGGCTATTTTCATAAAATTTTCCCCTTTCGTTTAGCCCGTTAATATTTATTTTTCAGTAAGTTTTGTTCTTAAAACATTGTAAAAAGTTTTGCCCAAAAGTTTTACAAAGCTTGTTTTATATTTTGATTTCTTTATGATTGCATATTTCTCTTCATCGCCGCTTAATTTATATCCTACCTGCCCGTCAACCATCAAATATGCATCGCCGCGATTATTTAATAAATCTATCTTTACCTCATCATCTTCAGAGACTGCTATTGATGCCCTGTTTGATAAAGAATGAGGGCAAATAGGAGTTATGACAATAGCAGGCAACTGCGGGCTTACAATAGGGCCTCCGGCAGATAATGAATAAGCTGTAGAGCCTGTAGGAGTAGAGATTATCAAGCCATCACCATTTGTCGAAGCAACATATTCTCCATTTATGTATATATTCAAAGTAATCAAATGCGAAAGTGTACCTCTTGTAATTACAATATCGTTCAGCGCATGAAATTCTTTAGAACTATCTTTTTCGATAATAGAGGCACTAAGCATCATTCTCTTTTCAATATTCAATCCATCTTTAAAAATTGCCCTTAATGAATCGAAAAGGTCTTTTACCTCGACTTCCGCCAGAAATCCAAGGTGCCCGAGGTTTACACCCAATATGGGCACTTCGGATTTGTAAGTTTCCCTTGCTACACTCAGTATCGTGCCGTCGCCTCCCAGCACGATTATGAAGTCGGAATCATTGTATATATCATCCTCAGTGCATGCATATTTATGCTTCAACAATCCATTTGATATTTCTTCGGTTAAAAGCGGGCATCCTTCATTCTTTTCAAGAAAATCTACTATAGAACTTGTTATGGCCAAATCTTTATCTTTGCTTGCGTTTACTATTATACCAACTTTATGCATATGTTTACACTCCATAATATACTATATGTGAACTGCCGCCGCTCATACAAACAGCGGCTTCCTGCCAAAGGTATGCTATCACACCAGTATCAACAAGCTATCCCCCATGTCCCATAGGTTCTATTTTGCAATTCATCCCGCCGTCTATAAAAGCGGGAGAATTCTTGCTAAGTCAGGTTAATATGCAACTGCCGGTATCATTTAGTTATCATATTACCCAAAATTTATCAATTGCATACATAAATTACCTTCGATTCGTAATATGAGCTTGTGTTATTTCGAGCACTCATTCGTCGCTTAAAATAACACAAGCCTATTTATACCTGATTACGAATTGAAGATAAATTACCTTTTATACGTCAGACTCATGTTTTTTGAACATTTAATCTTTCGGATTCAAACTTCGCAATATATTGCATCTATAATATCTCATGAGATTCATCAACAACGTTCGCAATTAATTCGTCAATATTCAATACTTTATTTCTGCCAGGTTTGTTTAAAATGTATAATAAATATTCTATATTGCCCTCCGGGCCTTTAATAGGGGAAAATGAAAGGCCTCCTATACTGAATTCATTATACATGCTAAAATCGATTATCCCTTTAATAACTTCCTTGTGAGTCGCAGGATCCCTTACGACACCTTTTTTGCCGACTTTTTCTCTCCCTGCTTCAAATTGCGGTTTCACCAGGCATACGATTTCCCCGCCTTCCTTTACTAATTTTTTAATCACTGGAAGGACAAGCTTTAAAGATATAAACGAAACATCTATGGTGCATATATCGCTCAAATAGCCTATATCACTTAAAGAGACATATCTTATGTTAGTCCTTTCCATAAGAGTGACCCTTTTATCGGTCCTGAGTTTCCAGGCAAACTGCCCATAGCCTACATCTATCGCCACTACTTTATCCGCACCGTTTTTAAGAAGGCAGTCGGTAAAGCCTCCCGTCGATGCTCCTACATCTATTGCTGTCTTATGAAGCGCATTTATTTTAAACTCCGACAATGCCTTTTCAAGTTTCAATCCCCCCCTGCTCACATATGGCAGGGCATTTCCCTTGACACTGATAGGCAAATCAGGGTCAATCATTTCACCTGCTTTATCTATCCTTACATTGTTTACAAATACCAATCCGGCCATAATGTTTTGTTTTGCCTTTTCCCTTGTTTCAAAAAAACCTCTGGCCACTAAAACTTTGTCCAGTCTCTCTTTTGACATATATATCCCCTTATAAATTCCATATATTTGATACTGCATAAAATCATATCATTTTTAATATGGTTTCGACGATACCTTCAGCATCAAGTTTGTATTTTTTAAAAAGTATATTCACATTCCCATGCTCAATAAATTTATCAGGGAAACCCATGACTTTTATCTTTTTATCGTAAATTCCCCTTTTGCTTAATAGCTCAAGAACACCTGAACCAAAACCTCCGCATGATACATTATCTTCTACCGTAACGATGTATTCGTATTTCGATATTTCACCGATAAGTCCATCTTCGTCGAGAGGTTTCATGAACCTTGCATTTATAAGACCAGCATTTATACCCATGTTTTTTAATTTAAGCACCGCTTTATACGCATGTCCTACCATTCTTCCAACCGCTATTATCAGAATATCCTTCCCGTCATTTATTTTTTCGATTTTAAATGGTTCAAAACCCCTGTCCTGAAACTTTATGTTTTCCATGTCCGAACCCCTGGGATACCTAATTGCAACAGGAAAATCCGTCTTGAAAGCAAACTCTATCATGTTTTTAAATTCATTTATACACTTGGGCGCCATAATTACAATATTTGGTATGTTTCTTAAATACGATATATCAAATACTCCCTGATGGGTTTCTCCATCCTCTCCTACAATCCCTCCTCTGTCTATGGCAAACACTACAGGCAGTTTCTGCATGCACACGTCATGTAAAACTTGATCATATGCTCTCTGTAGAAATGTAGAATAGACCGCAAAAACAGGATGCATACCATTTGCTGCAAGACCGGCCGCTAATGTTACGGCATGCTCTTCGGCAATTCCCACGTCGAAAAATCTTTCGGGAAATACCCTTGAAAAATTATAAAGCCCGGTACCTTCACGCATCGCAGCAGTAATGGCGACGATTTTATCGTCTTTCTTTGCCAGTTTCACAATTTCGTCACCGAAAACATCCGAATATGTCACCTTTTTTTTACCTATTGGTTCACCTGTATCAATATCAAATTCACCTATGCCGTGAAATTTGTCAGGGTTATCTTCAGCTAATTCATAACCCTTTCCCTTTTTTGTTATCACATGGATGAGTATCGGTCCCTTTATCTTTTTGGATCTCTCCATTACATCCTTTAAAGTTGCTATATCGTGACCGTCTATTGGACCTAAATATGTGAAACCAAGGTCTTCAAAGAGCATCCCAGGCACAATTAAATATTTCAGGCTTCCTTTAAGCTTATCCAACAATTTGGAAACATTATACCCTAATGAAGGTATTTTTTTCAACATATTTTCAACATCTTTTTTTAACTTGAAATACATGGGGTCCGTCCTTATCCTGCTGAGATAAGTTGCAAGGCTTCCTACATTTTTTGATATCGACATCTGGTTATCATTTAATATGACAGTCATGTTTGTCTTGCTTCCTCCGGCGTCGTTTAACGCTTCAAAAGCCATACCGCCTGTCATAGCCCCATCTCCTATGACTGCCACGACATTATATTTTTCACCTTTCATATCCCTTGCCCTGCTCATCCCTAATGCAGCCGAGATGGATGTACTGCTGTGACCTGTCTCAAAAATATCATATATGCTTTCGCTGCGCTTAGGAAATCCACTTAAGCCGCCGTAACTTCTTAATGTGTTAAAATAATTTTTCCTTCCCGTAAGAATTTTATACACATATGTTTGATGCCCCACATCCCATATCACTTTATCATAGGGAACTTTATATACGCAAAGAATGGCTATTGTAAGCTCTACCACACCTAAATTGGATGCAAGATGACCTCCTGTTTTTGAAACGTTTTTTATGATAAATTTTCTGATCTCTTCCGCTAAATTCTGCAATGTTTTGCAATCAAGACTTCTTATATCTTCAGGATAATTGATCCTGTCTAATAAATTACCCATATATAATCCGATGCCCTTTCACAAAGTAAGTCATACTTAAGTAAGTCGTACTTTCAGCCTGTACACAAATCCAAATTATTTATGAAATATTCTTTTCGGTTTTTCAATTATATAACCTATTTTATACACTATATTATTGCAATTGGTTATTGCAAACTTTTTTCCTGCCGCTTTACCCCCAACGGTAAGCGCGGCGATCACTGCGCTAAACGCAATTGAGACAATGGTTTTTATGCCTTCTGAATTCGTGAGTATTATTTTTGCCGATATTAATGCACCCGTTGCCCCGCTTATGATACTGCATATATCGCCTATTACGTCATTGCATATGTTCGAAATCTGGGTGGCATTTCTGATAAGCCACACCGCTCTCCTCGCACCCAATACTTTTCTGGAAGACATGGAATGAAAGGGAGTCTCATCAGCCGCTGTAACAGCAACGCCTATTATATCAGAAAGAATGCCGGTCAATATAATTACTATCAATATAATAAATGCCACTAATATTTTAACATTACTTAGCAGCACCGAAGATACAAAAGAAAAACTGGCTGAAATAAAAAAAGTCAAAAAAATAATCTTTATAACCCATGTATTGATGTTGGCCTTTTTACCTCCAGTTATTTTCTTATTGAATTTAACTTTTTTTTTCATTAAGGGGAATTGCCCTCCCGTCCTTGGTATAACCCTTCTATATGTATAAAAGGTGGTAACATATTGAGTAAAGTTTGCGGCTTAGGTCCAGCAGGATTTCCCGCATTTAGTGCTAAAATGTCGCCATTTCAGCGGTTTCCCTTTAAACACATGCCTGATGTGTCGCCACTTTCAGCGCTGAATCACCACTCAGTCCACACTGCAATCCCCAATATGTTTTCGATGAACAGCCTAGGAGATTTCCTCAACAATTTTATTCACCCATAGCCTCTTTTGCAAAACATGTTTCTGGCAGCGATAACTCACATATATAATGGCCGCTTATACAGGAGAATGAACTGCTTCCCCATATTCCACTCAAGGCAGGCTACACTGCATATAGCATCTGAATCTGTACCACATTGCAGGTTTAGCCCCAAACCGTAAAAAACTCTACGGATTTAGGTCTCCACGAAAGCAGGGTCGAAAACTACATGCCATTGTAATTTGCCCTATCTTTCTTAACTCTCAGCACCAACCCCTGACTGGGCGTCAAAAGCTGACACAAAGAACTTCATCGATATGCCCTTTAGCGGATTTTTAGCCCCGCCCTCAAAGTGAATAAAATCGACTAGGATACTGCACCACCTTTATGCAAGATTAATTATAACATATAGATATGCATCATTCAATCTAACAAGTTACTGCACATATTTTATATTTGAAGAATATTATTCCAATCGATAAGCTCCAATGCTCTCTTCATAATATTGTTTAAATAATTTTAACGAATCTGTTGCTAATAATTCCTGCTTAATAAAAGATCTGCAACACCTTTCAGAAATTCCGCCTTTTGGCCAAAATAATCGATATCTTCCATGGCTTTTTCAGATAAAAACCTTGCCATTTTCATTGATTCTTTAATGCCATGCATCGAGACATATGTAGCTTTTTTATTTACCTCATCGCTACCTGTTTCTTTGCCCATTGTTTTCCTGTCTCCGATGACATCCAATATATCATCCACGATCTGAAACGCAAATCCGAGATTTTCACCATACCTTGTAAGCTTTTCAATGTCATCTTCACCGGCGCCTGCAATTATCGCCCCGGATCTTATTGCCGCCTTTATAAGGGCACCTGTTTTATTATTATACATATACTTTAAAATATCTTCCGATATTTTTTTGTTTTCGCATTCAAGATCGACAACCTGTCCGCCTATCATTCCATATATGCCGGCAGCTCTCGATATCTCAAAAGCCGCTCTTACGTACTTTCTTTGGTTTTTTTGATATGCATATTCCACCATGTTCTCAAATGCAAAATTTAAAAGAGCATCACCTGTAAGAATCGCCATGCCTTCTCCGAAAACCTTATGATTGGAAAGCTTTCCCCTTCTGTAGTCGTCATTATCCATAGCCGGAAGATCATCGTGTATAAGCGAATATGTGTGTATCATCTCTATGGAAGCTGCAAAAGGCATCACATCGGCTGCGGGGCATCCGAATAGCTCGCTGCTTCCTATCATGAGTACAGGCCTTAATCTTTTGCCGCCGGCAAAAGTGCTGTATCTCATCGAATTTAAAATCGTATTTATATACTTATGCTCCGATGGAATAATCTTTTTAAGATAGTCGCCTACGCTGTTTGAAATCTCAATTATCCTTTTGTTTATATCCATATCTATTTTGCACTCTCACAATCGAAGGGCACTTCTTTTTGGGTGCCGTTGCTTTCCTTTATCAGCATTTTCACTTTTGTTTCGGCATTATCTAATTTCTCGCTGCAAATCTTAACAAGCTCGATACCCTCCTGAAAAGCTTCCATCGACTTCTCCAGGCTCAAATTGCCATCCTGCAGGCTTTTTATTATCTCTTCCAGCCTTTCCAATGCATCTTCAAATTTGATATTATTTGTTTTTTTCTCTGCCATTTACATTACCCTCTTTTAATTCATTGATAGTACAGTCTAAATAACCATTTTTTACTAATATATTGATATTATCTCCAACTTTTACTTTTTTTATATCATCTACCACATCGAGTTCCTCAGTGTAAGTTATGGAATAACCTCTTGATATTATCGACAGCGGACTTAATATATTCAGGTTTGTACAATATTTTTTTATAAGTTCATTGTATAAATCTATCTTATATTTAATACTCGATACCAATTTGCTGTTCAGTGAATCTATATACTGCCTCTTCTGATTGATGAAAAGCGCGGGATTAAAAGCCTTTATCATTTCCCTACATTGATTTAAAGCACTTTTCTTTTCATCTATATATGTAAGCATGATATTAAATAGGGAATTAAGGCAGATATTAAGTTTATATATAATGTCATTTTTATCAGGAACACATAATTCGGCGGCTGCCGACGGCGTAGGTGCCCTGAGATCAGCTGCAAAATCGGCTATGGTAAAATCCGTCTCATGTCCTACGGCAGATATGACAGGTATCCTGCTTTCATATATCGCCCTTGCGGTAGCCTCTTCGTTAAAAGCCCACAATTCCTCTATGGATCCCCCGCCTCTCCCGACTATGATGACATCGATGTCATTTCTTTTATTTAGCTCTTCGATCGCTTCCGAAATCTCGTATGCCGCTCCATCGCCCTGAACGAGTACCGGTACGATCAGTATTTCAATGCCCGGATAGCGCCTTGATAATATATTTATTATATCCCTTACAGCAGCACCGGTCGAAGACGTTACCACCCCTACTTTTGATGGAAACTTCGGTATCGGCTTTTTATGCTGCCTGTCAAAAATCCCTTCCGCCTCTAATTTCTTTTTTAATTGTTCATATGCGATATATAAAGCCCCGATACCGTCCGGCTGCATGTTCTCAACATATATCTGGTATTGCCCATCCCTTTCATACAGGGAAATATTTCCGCTTACTATTACGCTCATCCCATCTTCAGGCATGAATTTAAGATTACTGCAGTAATTCTTAAACATCACGCATTTTATTTTCGCTCCGTCATCCTTTAAAGTAAAATACATATGTCCGGAATAGTGAAGCTTGAAATTGGAGATCTCACCTTTTACGGAAACGTGGTTTAATATTGCATCCGCATTGAACATCTTCTTTATATAGCTATTTATTTGCGTCACTGTAAATATTTTTAAAAACAACTATTTCACCGCCGCTTCCAGAGTATTTTCGAGAAGCATGGCACATGTAACAGGACCGACCCCTCCAGGTACCGGAGTAATCCAAGACGCCTTACGGCATGCCTCTTCAAATTCAACATCGCCTGTAAGTTTTCCATCCCTTATGCTCGTCCCTGCATCGATTACAATTGCCCCTTCTTTTATCATATCGTGTTTTATAAGGCTTGGAACGCCTGCTGCCGATACGATAATATCCGCATTTACCATATAGCCTTTTAGATTCCGCGTTTTCGAATGGCAAATAGTAACGGTGGCATCTTCTTTTAAAAGAAGTGCTGCTGCAGGTTTGCCCACTATATTGCTTCTTCCTATTACAACTGCATGCTTTCCGCTGATGCTTATGCCCGTATATTTTACAAGATATAAAATGCTTTTTGCGGTACAGGGAATGTAGCACTTTAAACCGCGGTAAAAATTACCCGCATTTTTAACAGTTATTCCGTCGATATCTTTATCAGGATCTACTGCATTGCATACGGCAAATTCATCGATGTCACTTAAAAGAGGAAATTCAACAAGTATTCCGTCTGTATTTTTATCTTCATTCAATCTTCCTATAATAGATAAAACATATTTGGTGTCTGCACTTTCATCCAGAAGAAAGCTTTGCATTTGCATTCCTATTTTACCGCATGCATTCTCAATACCTTTAACATATGACAGCTGCGATCGATTATTACCCGCTGCGATTAACGCAAGCTGCGGTCTGCGGCCGCTATCGTCAAAAAAATGTTCTGTTTTAATCTTCAGTTGCCGCATTATGCATTTCGATATTTCCCTGCCGCTTATTATCTTAGACTCCATGATATTCCCCTTTAATTCTTATCTTTCAAAACGGCTGACAGAACACCGTTTATAAACGATCCGGATTTATCAGTACTGTACTTTTTCGCAATTTCAACTGCTTCGTTTATAGCTATCTCATATGGCATATCGGTAAACTTAAGTTCATATATCGCCAGCCTCAATATTGCAAGATCGACTTTAGCTATCCTGTTTTTCTTCCAGCCCCTTGAGTATTTCTCAATTTCACTGTCAATACTTTCTATATTTGATACAGTGCCCTTTACAGTATCATTTATATAGCGAATATCATTTGCATCAATATTTTTGCCACTGTCAAAACCCTTCAATATATCTTCATATTCTCCAGGATTGTAATTAATCTGGAAAATAAGCTTCATTGCCGCTTCACGTGCGGATCTTCTGCTCAATATATCTCCTCCTGTCACCATTTGTATGTTATGAATTATGCATCCGCTTCTATTCCATCGAAATCCTTCAAATAATCGAGATGCACTCAACTCATATTCGCTTGCTCCAATTGGAAGGCAATATTTTATCAAATAAAGCAGTTAAATCTTCTTTATTATCTATTTTCCTTCCGATATAATAGCCCAAAAAAACAAACACTACAATTAAAAGAGTTTTAAAAAAACCTATCATGAGCATTATTACAGCCAGTATGAGACCTATTATAGCGCCTGTTATTTTACCTGTGTTTTTTTGAAAAAGGTCCAGCAGATATTTTCTTAGCATCAGCTTTCACTCCCCTTACTGTACGCGTGCAACAGTTACCGAAGCAATATTGTCAACATCTACTACGACATCTTTTACGCCAACTTCTGTTAATGACTCTATGTATTCCTTTATTTTGTCTTGAGCTTCCTGCACTATATTCGGTATATTGATGTCAGGCATAATAAGCAATTTGACAAGCACGCTTATTCCATCTTCCCTCAATAAAACCCTGACCTTTACATCCCTTATACCCGAAATCTGCTTGACCGCCCTTAAGGCCAAAGACTCAAATGTTTCAACAGATATTTTTATATCTCCGTTTTCCGCAGGTTTAATAATACCTCTTGATGAATGATTTCCACCCTTCGTCATCGAAAGCAGCAATTCAACGCTGACAGCCAAAAGCAGCAGCCCTATTAGTGAGATATACCAATTATTATATATATTTCCACCAATATAGTTACTTATGCTTCTAATTGGAATCAGGTTGAATGGAAGCAAAACAATACAGATAGAAACAAATATCATAACAAGCATATAAATCGATAATATGATTCTACTGAATATATTCATATGTTCACCTTCTTGAGTATTTAAATTAACCCTCTGAAATATCAGAGGGTTTATTATATTATGTTTATTTTACCTTGGGTGTTTCCTCTTCTTTAGGCTCTTTTCCAAAATCTACTCCCTGTACATTTATATTAACTTCAACAACCTTAAGCCCCGTCATAGTCTCAACGGCTTTTTTTACATTTTCCTGAACCTTCCATGCAACATCCGGTATCTTTGCGCCGTATTCTACATTTATATATAGGTCTATGGCGGTTTCCTTTTCACCTACAACAGCTTTTATACCCTTTGGAGTATTCTTCATGCCAAGCTTTTCGGCTATCCCACCGACAAAGCCGCCGCTCATGCTTGCAACGCCTTTTATTTCGGAAGCCGCAAGACTGGCTATTATACTGACTACTTCTTCGGATATTACAACGGTACCGAATTTATCATCTTCCGCACTTACATTTATGTTCGCATTTTCGTCCAACAATTTCACCCCGCAATTAAATATAATATATATTATCCAATAATAATGCACCTTTATTTATATATATTATATCAGAGGCAGGATAAATTTACAAACAACTTATTCTTTTACCTGCACAGATATTTTTGATGCAGGATATCCGGACTGTCTGACCACTATATTTTTAATTTCATTTACTTTGTCGCCGCTTACGTTCTTCCCCTTGACCGTTACATTTACATTGTTATCACCTATAAGCACCAGAGCATCCTCGTAGCCCTTTGATTTTATAAGGGACTCCGAAATCATTTCCTTCTCGGAATTATTGACCAGCGTCTCCAGCCTTTTCTCGGCAGTAGCCTTGGCCTCCTTTGACGTATTGCTGCTATCTATGATGCTCTTTAAATCCTGTTTGCTTGCGGTTCTTTCATTCTCCTTTGCGATCTTTACATCTACAAAAAGACTGGAAGCAGCCTGGTTGCTGTTTGTAAGTATATCCGACGCGGCATCGGATGTTTTACCTGTATCATCCTTATTAACCTTTATAGCCCTTCCATACTTTGAACTTAAGTATGCCGCAGCCGCAATCAAAAGTACAAGAGTAACTATTATTACTGTTCTCTTTCTCAGCTCCATCATAAAAATACCTCCTCAATAAATATTGGATACCTAAAAGAAATATATGTACATTTTATATATTTTATATCTAATAAAATATTATTTTTTTTTCATTGGATAAATATTAATCTTATATTCCTCAATATTGAAAACAGTTTTTACGGCTTCATACAGCCTGTATTTTACATTTGGATCATTCGCCCCTTCGGCTGTCACTATAACTCCGCTTATTTTAGGGTTTACCTCCTTTATTATATATGGTTTATTGACTCCGTTATCATTTGTAGTAACTATGGTTGTTTGGCTGTCGTCTTCATTCGTGATCCTTTTACCGCCGTTTCCATCTGTTTCCTCAGTGACTTTTTTGGTATTGTTTGAATTATAAGCAGGCACCGATTCAGTCCCCGTTTCCAAATAAATCATAACCTTTACATTTCCCGCCCCCTGAATATTATTCAGTATGCCTGTAAGTTCCTCCTCCAGCTCATCTTTATAGCTTGGGGATTTGTTTTGCACGGCTAAGGCCGCCTCCGCTTTTTTGTCATTGACACTTTTATTATTGGACACGAGTATATTCGCTGCAAATATAAGTATCAGCCCAATCAAGAAGAAGACGGTAAGATCCTGTATATTCTTTTTCATCCCCCTCTTTAAAATATATTCCTTAAGTTTGTTGAAGTATTCCATTGTATTACCTCCAATATGAAAATTAATCAAGATGCTGCATACACCCTGACTTTGTCAGCATCGATATTATAAATAGCGGAAATATGCTTCTTAAGCTCTTTAAAGCTCTCCGATCCGCCTTTATCGGCCTTGCCGGACTCGTCGTCATTTATTACAACTTTATCGACCTGCTTTATAAGCTTTCCTATATGTATCGTTATATTATCAAGTGCCAGATAATTTTTATTTTTTTCATCATCGATAATCCCGACCTCGACAGTTATATCCCTATCACTTCCTATCTCTTTTTTTACCTGATCCCCTATCTCCTTCTCCAGATTCTGTTTGTATAACTTTACAACCTCCAAGGACTGCTTTGTGCTATAATTTTCCGTCTGATTTTTCATGTATTCATTGCTTAGCTGGCTTTCATACTTAGAACTATCGAGGGAAAACGAATAATTCTTATTCATTATTTTCAATACCGGCTGAAGTATTACAGACATTATGAGCAATCCAAGGACCAGCCTTGTATATTTTTTCATGGATGAATTCGGCATCAATATATCTAAAAAAGCTGCAAGGATCATTATAACTACGATCGTATATATCCATTTATTCAGAATATCCATAAATACCGCCTTCCTTCTATCTGGAAACAAAGTATATTCAAATATAAATATGTATTCTATGAAACGGCCATCTTCCCTGTCGATGCCATAACAGTTATCATTATAAAAAACATTATCGCAACGCAAAGCACCGATGCGAAGATAAGCGTCAGTGAATCGCCAACGCTGTTTAAGCATTCGATTATCCTTTTGTCCGATATGGGTTGTATGAGAGCACCTGTAACTTTAAAGATCAATACCAATGTTATAATCTTAATCAAGGGAAATATGCATAATATTACAAGCGCGATTAAACCAAATGTACTTATGGCGTCTTTTAGAACAAGGGAATATCCTGCAATAGTGCTTATTGCATCGGACAGGCATTTTCCGACTACGGGTATGAAGTTATCTATTGCAAACTTTGCAGTCTTTACAGTAACCTGATCCAAGCTCTTGACGGCAGTTCCCCTTATTGTAATTATCCCCACGAAAACAGTAAGCATGAAGCCGAGTCCCCATTTTACAATCTGCTTTAGCAAATCCGCCAATTTTGTTACCTGAAATGTATCCGAGATGTTATTCACAATAGATAATATTACATTCAGGAATATCAACGGGATGATGATATTCTTGACTGCAGTGCTTATTATCTGTACCATTATCATTATCAGCGGATCGAAGATGGATGCCGATGCAAACCCACCCACCGATGTCAATAGGGATATCAAAACCGGAAGCATCGCCGTCATAAAGTCCACCATTTTATTTATTGTGTCTCTGCCTATTCCAACTGCCAGTGTGAAACTTTTTACAATGATTATTATGAGCACGAGATAGCATGCATAATATGCAAGATTCGATATATTTTCACTGCTGAATGCATTTTCAAGGTTCTTCAATATTGCACATATTATAGAAAGTATCACAAGCTGGGATAAAAGCTTTGCATTGAGAAGTACATCATTAAAAAAGTATTTCAGCATCCCGTTCAATAAGCCGGTAAGGCTATAGCCTCCTCCTTCAGATTTAAACATGCTTATGAAGCTTTTTAAATTCAATGGGGGAAGATAACTCTCCGTTTCGCGGTTTAACTGGTCTATGAATTTTTCTATATTCTGTGTATCTATCGAATTTACCTGAGCGTCGTATGTATCACCCTTTTGCATATCACCTGTACTGTCGGCATATACGGTTACCGGCGATAGTAATATAAGTATAAATATTATACAAATTATCTTTTTCATCATAAACTCCACCTTAAGGTATAATCTTAAGAATCGTATCAAGCACAGCCATCAATATGGGTATGGCAAGTAACATTATAAGTATTTTCCCGGCGAATTCCACTTTTGAAGCTATGGCATTTTCACCTGCATCCCTGCATATTTCCGCCCCAAAAGTGGTTATGTATGCTATGCCTATTATTTTTAAAATTGTGGATAGGTATACAAAATCCATATTCACTCTCTTTGACAAATCCTGAAGCAGCGTCAAAACGGCAGACAGTTTAAATACAACAAAGAAAAATATCATTAAGCCTGTTGCTATACTGATGAAGAGAGATATTTCCGGTTTTTGTTTTTTTAAAAGTACTGACAACGCTGCGGCGACTATAGCAAGTCCAACTATTTGGAATATCTCCAATGCAATCACATCCCCGGTTTAGTATAGCTGGAATAAAGTCCTGACGGTATTAAACAGCTTACTTACAAGATTTATTACCAAAAGCATTACGACGACCAGGCCTGCAAGAGTTGTCATCATTGCCTGCTCCTCCCTTCCGGCCCTCCTTAAAATCTGATCCAGCACTGCAATCAATATTCCGATTGCCGCTATCTTAAAAATCAAACTCACATCAAGTTCCATTTTTATCTCCCCTTTAAATAAAAATTATCGCTATTGCAAGACCTGATAAAAAACCCAAATTCTTGTACATCTTTTCATTTTTATTCTGTGCATCGTGGGCCTTGCCTTCCTGTATATCAAGCTGGCTCAAAAGCATTTTAAAATTCTTTTCCTGACTTTTTGTATCCGAACTTCCAAGAGTATGTCCAAAGTTTACGAGTATTTCCATATCCTCTCTTGCAATTGAAAGCATGTCTTCCATATCGCCCAGGGACTTTTTAAAAGCATCGCCCGCTGTAGTATAAAGCCTTTGGTTTAGATAATCCCCTGTCCTTTTAAAAAGAGCATTTACAGGATAACCGATCTTTTTACTTACGCTTTCAAATGCCTCCGGAAGAGGAGTGCTTGAATATATTATCTCGTTTTCGAGCATCTGAAACGATGCCATAAGAAGCTTGATTTCCCGTACTCTTTTGCCGAATCTGCCCCCAAGAATATATCCCAGCCCGGAACTTGACAATATAATAAGCAGGCATCCTATTAATTTGATCACAAAATCCCTCCTTCATCATTACGTTTAATCTATAATGCTTTTAAGGTCCCTGCCGTCTATTACATCCTCTATGGTGCCAGGACCATGCTTTGAGCTTAGAATTATTATCCTTTCAAAAATCCTGTTTTTTATTACGTCATCTATGTACGGCCTTTTCAATACGTCATCGATCCCATCGCCATGTATTGTAGTCACCATGCGTATTCCGGCATTCATCGCTTCATATATAGCCTTTATGTCATCAATGCTCCCTATTTCATCTGTTGCGAGCACCTGCGGGGACATGGATCTTATCATCATTATGAGACCAGCCGATTTAGGGCATGCATCGAGTATATCCGTTCTTATTCCCACATCATTCTGGGGGATGCCCAAGTAACACCCTGCCACCTCCGACCTTTCATCCACGAGGGAAACCTTAAGACCCTTGATTCCAGCTTTTTCATTGCCGGAACTTATCTGCCTTATCATATCCCTTAAAAGAGTGGTCTTCCCGCACTGCGGAGGTGAAATAATAATCGTGTTGTATATGTCATCTTTTTTCATTATATATTTCATGACGGAATCCGCCGCACCTATAACCTGCCTGGCAATCCTTATATTAAATCCCGATATATTTTTTAATGCTTTAATTTTGCCACCCTCAATGATACCCTTGCCTGCAATCCCCACCCTATGTCCTCCCTGCAGCGTTATATAGCCGCATTTAAGCTCTTCTTCAAGGGAATATACCGAATAGTTGCTCAAAAGCTGTATAGTCCTTTCGCAGTCGTCCTTTGAAACTATGTATGCATCCTTAATACTCCCTGGGATTCGGCCCTTAGGGGACAGCATATAATCGGATCTTCCACAATTTATCATCAGGGGTTTACCGAGTCTGATCCTTATCTCTTCTAACTTATTTATATATTCTATGGGGGCGCTCATTATTATTTCCCCTATCCTCGGTGAAATGCTTGTAAGTATCTCATCTTTAAGTACTTTTACTATTTTGTTCCCTCTCATGCCATCCAAAACAACATGTCCTCCTTTCTTAATATAAATAATATTTATCCGGCAGGTATAATATGCAGGAAATAAAATAATTTAATCGGCCAGGATTTTACAGGCAGTCAAATCCTGACCGATTAAATTATTTTGTATAAAAAAATTCCATTATTGATCGATCAATAATGGAATTTTTTTATGCAAGCAAACATATTCGCTTGTTTTTATTTTATTCTTCGATATCTTCGCCTTCACTGGTGTCGCCACAACATTCACATTCAAAATGAATCGGCTCATGGCAATTCGGACATATTATTTCTTCATCCTCATCTTCAAACAGCTCGCCATCAAGGTAAACTTTTTCATGGCAGTTGGGGCATTCTACCTCTATAAACCCGCTGTCGTCATCTTCCTTTTCCCTGCCGTTTACCTTATCTTCCACATCGGAAAGGTCCTGGTCCATGGCGTTTACGTATTCATTCAGCTCGGACTGTGCGCTTTCCAGATCATCGATGGCTTCGGCAATATCCCCGAGTACATCGACTATGGACCTCAGTACTTTTCCTTCCTTTGTATCTTCCTTAATATCCAGTCCGTCTGCTAATCCTCTGACATATGATACTTTTTGTCCTATTGTTTGCATATTACACCTCCGTTTAAATCATGCTCTTTCCATATATTCTCCAGTTCTTGTATCTATTCTTATCTTATCGCCTGTATTTACGAACAAAGGCACCATTATTTCAGCACCGGTTTCAACGGTTGCGGGCTTTAGCGTATTGGTAGCTGTATCTCCCCTTACGCCGGGTTCCGTATGAGTTACCTCAAGCACAACAAAATTAGGCGGTTCTACCGAAAATGCCTCGCCTTTATAGAACCTTATAATTGCATTGTCATTTTCTTTGAGAAATTTTACAGCATCTTCGACTGTGCTTTTGTTTAAAGGTATTTGTTCGTATGTATCAAGGTCCATGAAGTAATAAAGATTTCCGTCATTGTAAAGATACTGCATCTCTTTCCTTTCGATAACTGCTTCCTGAAATTTCTCTGTTGGATTGAAAGTTTTCTCAAGTACGGCGCCGTTTATGACATTTTTAACCTTCGTCCTTACAAAAGCCGCACCCTTGCCCGGTTTTACATGCTGAAAATCGACGATGACGTATACCTGCCCATCCAGCTCAAATGTAGTCCCTTTTCTAAATTCTCCTGCTGATATCATTTATATTATTCCCTCCATAAAACTCATGTTTATATTAAAAATATCACATTAATATTTTACCTTAATTTATTATTATAATTCTGATATTCGAAACTATATTTTATTCAACCGATGCTCAATCAAGTTCAATAAGCTTTTTATCAGACTTTGATATTACATCGCAGCCATCTTCAGTTACAAGCACAAGATCTTCTATCCTGACTCCGCCAAAATCCGGCAGGTATATGCCAGGTTCGTCCGTTATAACCATTCCGGCCCTTAATGTTTCATTTCCTGTTTTAGATACCCTTGGAAGTTCGTGTATCTCCATTCCCACACCATGTCCAAGTCCATGGCCGAAATTCTTTCCATAACCGTGATCCCCAATAATGTCCCTTGCAACCTTATCAAGGTCCGATGTTAAAATACCAGGTTTAACATCTTTTAAAACCTCTTCATTGGCATGCAAAACTATATCGTATATTTCCTTCTGCTTTTGAGAAGCCTTTCCTATTACTATAGTCCTCGTCATATCCGAACAATATCCATTGTATATACATCCATAATCGAGAGTCAGAAAATCTCCTGCATTAATAATCTTTTGAGTTGCAGTACCATGCGGAAGCGACGATCTCTTTCCGGATGCTACTATCGATGGGAACGAAAGGGCCGATGCGCCTTCCTTTCTCATGAAAAACTCGAGCTCAATGCCTACATCATATTCAGACATGCCTGCTTTTATAAACTTAAGCATATGTAAAAATGCATCATCTGCAATTTTTGCCGCACTTCTGATATTTTCGATCTCATTTTCGTCTTTAATCTGCCTTTGCTTTTCAATAACGCGATTTAATGGCACAAACTCAACTTCAGGCATCAAAGAGCGAAGCTTATCATACATGTTGTATGTCATATAGTTTTCCTCAAAACCAAGCTTCTTTATTCTAAGAGATGCTACAGCATCTTTTATGAAACTGTAAATATCCGTCCTGTACTCTTTCACTTCAAAATCTTCAACCTGCATTTTCGCCTGTTCCGTGTACCTCGAATCTGTAATGAACAATGCATTTTCATAAGTTATGATCGCGTAGCTTTCATTCCCTGTGAAATAGCTCAAATAGTTCCTGTTCGCATCGTTATATACAAGGGCACCGTCTATGCCCATCGATTTTAGTGTTTCCTTAAACTTTTCCAGCCTTTTATTTTTCACTATATTACCTCCATATAATAAAATGTCCAAATGTTATTTTACCAGAACCCATATGCATTTATCAATCATTTTTTATGCAGCATGCTTTCATAAATTGTTTTTAATTTCAAAGCATCTTCAGCCATAGTTTTCATGGATTCGCATATGATTACGGAGCACATATCGTATTCGATTAAAAGTTCCGCAAGAGGATCGAATTCAGGTCCAAACTGGGTATCTGCAAGTGTCCAGTGCTTTTTTTCGCCTGCTTTGGTATATTCTATCCTGCTGAAATGGCAGTGTATGTTTTTTAACCTGTATTCCCCAAGCCTGTCTTTTATTGTATCGAGAACTCTCCTGTAATCATCCTTATTTTTAAGGCATCCCTGGCCTAAAGCGTTTACATGCCCGAAATCTATTGTGGGAATAATCCTTTCATCTATACTGCAAAGCTCCATTATCTCATCCATGCTGCCAAGCTGATTTTTCTTGCCCATAGTTTCAGGGCATACGAGCACATCGTCCAATTGCATCTCTTTCAGCGCATCCAAAGCCCTTCTTAATGTTTTTTTGGCAGTATCCATTGCAAGGGATCTGTCAATTTTAGCGCAGGACCCCGGGTGGACAACAACTACCTTTGCCCCCATCCATTGCGCAACTTTAGCGGAATTAACTATATAATCAATAGAGTTTTCTAATTTTTGCTTCTCCTGACTTGCCAGGTTTATATAATAAGGAGCATGTATGCTCACTTCTATATTGAACTTTTTTGCGTTCCTTCCTATTTCCTTAGCCCTTTCCTCGCCTATGTTTACGCCTCTGCTGCAAGGGTATTCATATGCATCAAGCCCCATGTTATGGATCCACTCCGGTGCTTCGGACGAAGACTTATGTCCCTGCCTGTAAAACAAATCGGAATTACCCGCAGGGCCGAATTTAACTGACATAAAAGCACCCCTTTCAAAACAAATTTAGCCTGGCTTTTCACCAGACCTTGGCCAAACCGGTATTATGAATCATGTCCAAATAAATAATACCATACAGCCCCCTATATGTACAGACTTAAAAAAACAACAGGGTACATATTTTATATTCGAATAATATATACCTTACTTCGATCCGTAAATATGAGCTTAGGTTATTTTGAACACTCATTTGCTAGATTCAGTTGAATAAATCTTTTTTACCAGTGTTTATCCCCATAAAAGGATATTTAACCGGCTCGTAAGGATTGCCCTGCTTGAGATACGGGCATGAAATATCAAAATCGGCAATAATACTGCTGGTATTCCGATCTTTATTCATCACAACCTTATCGATAGACAGCTTTCTTTCATTATTCTCAATCTTGCCCATAAGAAATATCATATCATCATAGGTGCCTGATACTGAAAAATTTACAGGTGCAAAGAGCACCTTTGACGTCTTGTTCTGAATTTTATTGTTTCTGTCAGTCTGATTATTCTCTTCTGTAAAACTTATCTTTACTATTCTGCAGTTTGAGGACAAAATAATACTATTTATATCCATAATTATTTCAGGATATCTTACAGTATCAGGTATAATATTTTGCGATTCAGAATTTTTTTTTGTTAATTCATCCACCTGATTTTTGAGCTTTGCAATATTTTTTTGCTGGCTTTTTAGGGTAAGCAGATTATCCATATCATTTTTATATGTTTTTAAAGCATCATTATATCTTTTAATCTGTGGTCCTGTCCCATATTTACATATTAAGAAGAATGACGCAAAAGCGGCCAATATTATAAGCAAAATTTTCTCTCTTAAAGATAAACTGTTCAATTACCGCACCACTCTTTCCGCCTTTATCAATTTTACTTTGATACCAAATCTGTAATCCTGTGAAGTATCTTCCAAAGGCACGATGTCGTCTATCTTTAATATATCAAAATATCCCGAACCTTCAATATTGGCAATGAATACAGCTATTGCCTCAGGATTTTTTGAAGTACACTGCATTATAATCGCATCGTCTGAAAGTTCCAGGGAATTAACGGATACATAAGTAGGAAGCATAGATGACAATTTTTTCATGACATCTGTCCATTTTATCTGCCCCTTTAAATAACTGCCTACAATACTATCATGGGTCACAAGAACATTTTTTTCTTCATTGAGCTTTTTTATTTCGTCAGATATATATGAGAGATTCGAAATCTCCCCTTCGATTTTTTTATTCTTCGCATATTGCTTTAATGTAAGGTACATCGGTATATATATAGTTCCGGCTATTATAAGTAAAACGCATGAAAAACAAAATAAGGCAATAAGCATGTTCTTCCTTTTTCTTTTAGCTATCTTAAACTCTTGAGGGATTAAATTAAGATTATTCATTTTGTCAATTCCTCCTTAAAAGCAAGCTTATGCAGTTGATATATAGATAGAGCTTTTCTTTAAGCCCTTCATCGATTCCTCTTATACCATGGAGAAGTTCCGGACCAAGTAGCTTTACATCTGATCTTGTGTTTCTTTTAATATAATCTGCCATGCCTTTTATGCCCGCGCCTTCGCCATACAAATATATAGAATCAATTTTCCTGTTATAACTGTTTGAAATATAAAAATTGATAACCTTCATCATGTTATCTATCAATTGGTCTGCCAAATATTTAGCACTGCAATCGGCGGTGTAGGTGCCAAAATCACCTGTATCGATCTGCCTTTCAAGAAATAGGTTCCCATTTTGTATAAGTGTAACTGATATTGAATTATAACCCATATCTGCCGTGGCAATTGTTTTATTTTCAGCAAATTCCCCGCTGCCCGCAAAAATTCTTGATATGCTGTCCGCAAAAAGATCTATGAACTTAAGTTTAAGGCCAAGGCCTTTTGCAAGCGCCATATATCCTTCGACCTTTTTCTTGGGTACTGCAGCGACTAAAACATCGAGCATCTTACCGTTTGATGTTTCGCCCTTTTCAATTGTTTTGGAATCTATTGCGTATTCATCGGTATTTATCGGAAGATATTGCTGTATCTCGAGTCTTGCTGCTTTTTTGACCTGTTTTTCAGTCATATGAGGAAGTTCAATATGTCTGGTCACAATATCCTTTCCGCCTATGCCTGTAATCATACTGTTTGCCTTTATACTTTTTCCCTTCATAAAACCCGAAATTACTTCGGTAATGCTTTTTATATCGTTAATGCATCCATCATATACCGCAGCCCTCGGGGTACCAAGCATGGCATATTCTTTAACGTCAGCCCCGCTTTTTAAACTGCTGCCATATACGGCTTTTATAAATTTGCTTCCTATATCCAGTGCAAGAACATTTTTCCCAAACAACAAAACCACTCCTTAGTTTTCATCCCATTTAATGCTTTTCATGAAGGTTAAAAAATCGGATGTTCCTCTATTCTCAATGGATGGATATGGCATTTAAAGAATATTCATCAAGATCGATATAAGGATTCAAATCTGCATCGAATTTCAATATATCATTTAATTCGGGAATTTTATATGATGCATTTATCTTCTTGACCGATTTCCCATAGTATCCTTTCGATGATACATTTATTTTTTTATCCTGATAGATAGTATTTGGATTATTTATGGTAATTTTATAATACGTCTTGATCTTGTTCCGCAATGTAAAATCGTATGCATCTGTGCCGCTACTTTCAGTATCGCTTTCTGAATCAATCTGCTCTTTGAAGTCTCCCTGTATATAATTCTGCATTATATTTGCTAAAATACCATCAGCTTCATTTGCATCGATGTATGAATAAATACTGTCTTTTATTGCCTCCTCCGAATCGGCATCTGAAGATGAGGCACTTTGTATGGCATTGTTTATGACCTTCCTTAAAATAGAGTTTTCGTCATTTAAAGAATCATGGATTATCTCTTTAATCCCATGCTCAAGCATTGGTACAGCCCTTTCCATACCGGCTTCGGCGATATATGAGGCAGCTTTGGAATCCTGATATATTCTAGACATTAAGACCTCACTCAAAGTTACGCCTGTGAGGGAAACCGCGAGTATTGTTATTACGGACATCAGTATTAAAACAAGTATGAGGGCAGAACCCTTGTTATTTTTCAAATATATTCGCTTCCTTTTTAAAAACCGTATGCCATATTTATATTTGAAGAATATTATATATACACTTTCATATGCCTGGTACCCTTCTGCGAATCAATTTTCAAGCCTTGGATATACAGCCTGGAGCATATTAAAGCTCGTACCTGCATCATCATCTTTTGTTCTGATGTTTATGGTCAGGATGCTGTCTCCCGTTTCCGGATATTTATATTCGAACAAAATATCGTCGATATTATTTATTATTTTATTTCTTCCTTTTTCATATTTTGAAACCAATTTGCCTTTATTATCATATGTCTCGCTATATTTGATTCTGCTTAATATTTTTTTGCTCTGTGAATCATATACCCATTTCACAGTCACACATGTATATTCGGTATTCGATTCCTTTTTTCTTATTTCAAGTATGGATTTCTGCAACCCGTCCTCTTTTAAATCGACGACACTCACCATATCGGGGCTTGACATCTTTACTTCCATTTGTATTTCATCCATGGCATGCCGCGCATCCTGCTGTATCCGCCAGTTCGAGTTATCCTTTTTATATGAGTTTATAGAGCTTGAAAAAATACCTTCAACAGTAACGCCCACTATGGCCATTATGGCAAGGGCAACTATTAATTCTATAAGTGTGAAACCTCTGTTTGTTTTCATATATTAGCTGCCGCTCCTCAATGAAATAAAATTTACCTTGCCTGCGTCTTTGTCTACCCTGTTCCAAACCATAACGTTAATCTCTACAACCTCATCATGCTCTTTTAAATCTAAAACTATCTTTATTGCATAATTATATTTTTTATCAGCGTACGAATTTACCGCCGCAAAATCTTCATCTACATAACGGTTGATTTTTCGGACAGCATTATCAGGCTTCAAGCAATCGATTAAGTTTGTCCCATCGTGTGAATTATAATAAAAGTAAAATACCGTCGTATAGCCATTCTGTCCGGGAGTCACATCTTTTGATTCAACTGCACCTATACCCTTATCGCTTTTGTAAATTTCCATGGCGCTTTCGGCGATCGATACGGTTTCAGTCCGCCTCTTCGCGATCATGTTATTGTTGAAGGAAACAGAAAAAAGCCCCATCAAAGGCACTGCTATAATTCCGAGTATAGCTATAGAAACCACAAGTTCTATCAATGTAAACCCCTTATTAAACGATTTCAATAATATCACCTATTCATTTTTAATGCCTATATAATCTGTCGCTATGGCTATCGTAATGCTCCGGTGCTGTCCGAAACTATTTTTCAATGTGATGGTACACGGATGTGGAAGAGGTTTGCCGATAGCATTGAATGATATTTTATTATTCCTGTAAGACGATTTCGATTTATCAAAATTTATTCCATTGGGCAATTTTTTAATCTTAACTATACAATTATTCATATCTTTATAACTGTATATCATGTAATCTTTATTTACACTGTCAAAAAAAATATGGTATATGCTGTCCTCATCCATCGCCTTCTGGCGGCACAACCTTATGTCCGACAATAATTCAATTGTGGATAAATCAAGGCTGGATCTTTGCATGCTGCCTATGCAGGGCACAGCCATTGCCGATAGAACCCCGATGATTGCAATGCATACCGTAAGCTCAATCAATGTGACGCCTTTTTTCATAACAATCTCCTTAGAGCAAGGATAAATACCAGTTAACCATTCCTTCCCCCAAGAAAACAGATATAAAAGCCGCTATTGAAATCCACGGCCCAAAAGGTATATAATCCCTGCGTGTTTTTTTCTTGAGTATTATAAGCACGATGCCTGCTGCAGCCCCTGTTACAAATGAAAGGAGAAGGGTAAGCAAAGTTAGCCTTAGCCCTAAGTAAATGCCTATAGCTGCCATGAGCTGTACGTCTCCTCCGCCCATGGCTCCGGTTATTAGTACTATTAAGAATATTAGTCCTCCTCCTAAAATAAACCCATATAAAAAGTTCAGCAGGCTTGTATTTGATTTATACCCCAGTATATCTAAAATTATTCCAACAATACCTAAAAAAATAATAAGCTTGCCTGGAATAACGCTGTATTCGAAGTCGATAAATGAAACTATAATAAGCACTGATAACAAGAATATGCTCTTTATAAAAATAACCGAAAAACCGAACTTTAAGAAGCAAATCAAAAATACGACTCCTGACGCAAACTCCACCAAGGGATACTGTAGAGGTATTTTCCCACCGCATTTTCTGCATCTTCCATTCAATATGATAAAACTTACAACAGGGAAAAGATCATACCACGCTATTTTGCCGCCACATCTCATACAGTGCGAAGGAGGAAAGATAAGAGATTCATTCATTGGAATCCTGTATATGCAGACATTCAGAAAGCTGCCTGTGATAAGACCGAACAAAAAAACAAAAACATATAGAAGTAACATAATTCCCTCTCATATACTGCGAAGCTGAAAAATATAAAATTGTATTATTGTTATTGCTCAAAAAAAGCTACACTATCTTTAATATCGACCTTTGATGGGTTTCCTTCCATAATTTGCTTAATAGTTTTTGCTGACCATTCGTCAGGTATTTTGTCTATGTATGGTCCGTATCCATCTTCTTTTTTTGTCGTCAATACACTTTTAACATTATAGCTGCCAAGCATATCATCATCTGTTAAAGCTATGTCATGCTCTGCATTGTATCTCTCTATGGCATTCTTTACAGTCGCAAGATCGGCCTTTGCCCTGGTTACATTTGCATTTTTCCCATAGTTCGATACTTTTGGTACTATGACAAGCGCAAGTATTCCAAGTATTGCCATTACAGCAATAAGTTCAATCAGAGTAAAACCCTTTTGATTTTTTAATCTTTTAAACATTTTAATATACCACCTTGGAGAATTTATTTAACGATCTTCGATTCGCAATATGAGTTTATGTTATTTTGAACACTCATTCGTTGATCAAAATAACATAATTCTATTTATAGCTGATTTCAAATTACGAATTGAAGTTAACGATTAACTTTCTAGTATTGATTATTAAATATTTATCGAGCAATTAGTTTTTTACTTTCTTCATACTGACATATATTTGTACATGTCAAACATAGGGATAACCATGCCTATTATAATAAATCCAACTACAATCGCCAGCAACACTATTATGAAGGGCTCTATAAGAGTTGTCAGAGAAGATACACAAGCGTCCACCTCTTCATCATAATAATCCGCCGTCTTCTGGAGCATGCTATCGAGGGAACCCGACTCCTCACCGACATTTATCATCTGTATGAGCATCTCAGGAAAAATCCCTACCGTAAGAAGCGGTTTCGCTACACCTATGCCCCTTTTCATACATTCTTTGCACTTTTCTATTCCATTTTCTATTACGGCATTAGTTATGGCCTTGCCTACGATATCCATAGCCTGAATAACAGGTATACCACTCGATAAAAGTATTGAAAGAGTCCTCGCAAATCTCGCCGTTATTATCTTTTTTTCTATTTTACCGAAAACGGGTATTTCCAGTTTAAGCTTGTGGTATACATACCTTCCCTTTTTGGAACTTGAGTACCATCTTACGAAGTACGCCAAAGATACTATTGAAATAAGAATAATCATCCAGTAATGAGATATCCCGTAACTGACAGCAAGAAGCAGCCGCGTCGGCATTGGAAGCTGAGCATTAAAACTGCTGTACATGGATGAAAAAGTAGGCAGTACCTTTGTTACAAGAAAGGCAACTACACATATTGCAACTGCAGACACAACAGATGGGTACGACATGGCTGATTTTACTTTTTGCCTTAGATTGTTTTCTTTTTCGTAATATACAGCCATCCTGTCCAATATCCTGTCTAATTGCCCTGAAGCCTCGCCTGCTTCAACCATATTTATCAAAAGCTGCGGAAATTCCTTATGCTCTGCCATCGATTCGGATAGAATCTTGCCCTTTTGAACCTGTTCCAGTGTATCTTTTATAACCTGCTTCAATTTCTTCTTTCCTGTCTGCCTGTAAAGTATGTCAAGGGATGATACTACTGTAAGCCCTGCGGATATCATAGTAGCAAACTGTCTGCAAAATATCGCGATATCTCTCATGCCAACTTTTGAAAAAATGGCAATTTTTATATCCTTTGAAGCATAAGCCTTATTCACTTCCACGGGATAATAGCCATTTCTTTTAAGGCACTGTATGACAAACATCTCGTCAGAACCATCCATATTTCCCTTTATAAGTTTTCCCGCAGGACTCTGCGCTTTATATACAAATTCAGGCATTGAAACACTCCTTTAAATATTAATCAATCTTGAAGCCATTTCTTTATCAACACAGTATGAAAGGACGGAATCTTTGCTTATCAGCCCTTTTCTGTAAAGTTCCACCAAAGACATGTCCATGGATTTCATGCCGTATTTCGAACCTGTCTGCACCATCGAATCTATCTGGTGTGTCTTGCCTTCCCTTATAAGGTTTCTTACCGCCGCCGTTGCTATCAATATTTCAAGCGCGGCCACCCTTCCGCTTTTATCGGCCTTTTCAATAAGCTGTTGTGAAATAATTCCCTCGAGCACAGCGGAAAGCTGTATTTTTATCTGCTGCTGCTGATACGGTGGGAATACATCCACAATCCTGTCTATAGTCTTAGACGCACCGACAGTATGCAGAGTTGAAAGCACAAGGTGCCCTGTTTCTGCCGCAGTAACAGCGATGGATATCGTTTCTAAATCCCTCATTTCTCCTACGAGTATTACGTCCGGGTCCTCCCGCAGAGCCGCACGAAGCGCATTTGCATAACTCTTCGTGTCATGTCCTATCTCTCTTTGATTGATTATGCTTTTCCCGTGTTTATGCAAATATTCTATAGGATCCTCAAGGGTTATAATATGTGCAGTCCTGCTCCTGTTTATTTCATCGATCATCGCAGCAAGTGTCGTAGACTTACCACTGCCTGTAGGCCCGGTAACAAGTATAAGTCCCTTGTTTCTTGTTGTCAGTTCGCTTACAATAGAAGGATGTCCAAGTTCCTCGAGAGTTGGAATTTTAAGTCCAACGGCCCTCAATGCCAGAGCATCCGAACCTCTTTGACGGTATACATTTACCCTGAACCTGCCTACTCCGGGCAGTGAATATGAAGCATCGATCTCTCCAATTGATCTGTACTTATTAAATTGCTCTTCGTTTAAGATAGTTCTTGCAAATGCTTCCGTATCTTTCGGCATCAATTTTTCATAATCTAATTGCTCAAGGTTCCCATTCACCCTGACTGTCGGCGGTATGCCAACCGTAAGGTGCAAATCGGAAGCCTTTAAATCCATAGTTTTCATAAGAAGATCATCTAAATCCATTTATAATTCTCCCGCCTTATTCATTTATATATGTTGTCTTCAGTAACTCGTCTATTGTAGTAATACCGCTTAAAACCAGCCTCCTGCAGCTTTTAAAAAGCGTCTTCATTCCTGCATCGATACTGATATTTCTAAGGTCGTCTAAACTTTTACCTGTATCTATAGCATTCCTTTGTATCCTGGTGAATTCCATTATCTCAAATACACCACAACGCTGATAATAACCTGTATGGTTGCATATACCGCATCCTTTTCCTCTATGTAGCATCAATTTTTCCCCGGCATCCACTCCCAGTACTCTTTTTTCTGTTTCATTTGCTTCATATTCATATTTGCAGTTATTGCAAATCTTCCTAACCAGCCTTTGAGCTATTATTCCTATAAGCGATGAAGATACTAAAAAAGATTGTATGCCCATATCTATAAGCCTTGTAACCGAGCTTGGCGCATCATTTGTGTGAAGTGTCGCAAGTACCAAATGCCCCGTTATTGCAGCTCTTATAGCTATTTCAGCAGTCTCGTTGTCTCTTATTTCACCTATCATAATTACATCGGGATCCTGCCTCAGTATGGACCTTAATCCGGAGGCAAATGTAAGACCTGCTTTCGTATTCACATTGATCTGGTTTATACCTTCCATCATATATTCGACAGGGTCCTCTATTGTAACGATATTCCTGCCAACAGTATTAAGTTCATTAATCAGAGCATACATCGTCGTACTTTTGCCGCTTCCCGTAGGTCCTGTTATGAGCAAAATACCATACGGCCTTTTTATCATGGACTCCACTTTCTTTAAATCGTCATCGCTAAATCCGAGATTCGTTTTGGGAACCAGAAAATTTGTCCTGTTTAAAAGCCTCATCACCGCTTTTTCGCCAAATACCGTAGGAAGTATCGATATCCTCACATCCATATCCTTGCCGTCGATGTTAAGCATTATTCTGCCATCTTGAGGAATACGCCTTTCAGCTATGTTCAGGCTGGACATTATTTTTATCCGTGTTATCACGGCCGACTGAACATTCTTTGCAACTCTCATAACCTCCCGAAGTTCTCCGTCAATTCTGAACCGTATTTTTACATATTTTTCAAATGGCTCAATATGTATGTCCGATGCCCGGTCTTTAATAGCCTGGGATATTATAGAATTAACAAGCCTTACGGCAGGAGCGTTATTGATCGCATTTTTGTCTTCCAAATCCGCAGCATCTTTTCTCATGCCGGTAAATTCCATTTTTAGATCCTCGGCTGCCTTTTCAGCGCTTTGCTTTATATAGATTTTATCGAGTTGCTTTTTTATTTCAGCCTTCGATGCTATAACCGGTTCGACTTCATAACCTGTTGCAAATTTTACGTCATCAATAGCGAATAAATTTAAAGGATTGGACATTGCAACCACTATTTTATCTTTTTTTATATTCAGAGGTATTAAATTATATTTATTCGCAAGGGCATAAGGGATACTTTTTGCGATATCGGCATCTATCGAAATTTTCTCAAGCTCTACATGTTTTATACCAAGGGAACCCCCCAATATCTCAAGCATTTCCTCTTCGGATATTTTGTTTTTTTTAACTAATATTTCTTCAAACCTTTTTCCGGTTTTTGCCTGCTCATCAAGGGCATTTTTTAAATCGTCCCGTGTTATTCTGCCCGACTCTATGAGCAGCCTTTCCAGACTCTCTTTTGCAAATTTTCTTGCCAAATTTATCTCCTACACCTTCAATAATAAATCTTTATTCTACAAAACAATAAAAAATCCTTCTTATATTATAATTATTGCCATATAAATAAACAATTTTAACCAGAATTTAAAGAAAAAATATATTTATATTCCTATAAATATAAAATATACCCTCGCGTGTACATGCACATTTCTCCTTGCATGAGCATATAATTTAAAATAGCCAGTCATGGGGGTGAATCATGTGCTTATTGAATTTCTGGCCTCGCTTTTATTTGCATCGGACAAAATTGTCCTTTTGCTTTCATATGTTACAAATAGCAATTCATTCCCAAAACCTCTTACAGAAGAAGAGGAAAAAATGTATATTGAAAAGTTCAAAGAAGGGGATGAAGAGGCACGGAATATACTTGTCGAACGGAACCTTAGATTGGTTGCGCATATTGTAAAAAAATACAACTATACCGGGAAAGAAGTTGACGATTTAATATCGGTAGGTACTATTGGCCTTATCAAAGCCATAAGTACATTCGATAACAGCAAGGGCACCAGGCTCGCAACCTATGCAGCGAGATGCATAGAAAACGAGATCTTAATGATTATTCGTTCTAACAAGAAATGCAAATCGGAAGTATTCCTTCAAGACCCCATAGGAGTCGATAAGGAGGGAAATGAAATATCGCTTATGGATGTACTTGGAACCGACAGCGATACTGTAGTCGATGAAGTTGAAAACAAGATTCAGACAAAAAAACTATACACCAAGATGGCTTCTACGCTAAAGGGAAGAGAAAAAATAATACTCGAGCTGAGATATGGCCTTATAAGCGGGAAGAGCAAAACCCAGAGGGAGATTGCACAAATGCTCGGAATATCAAGATCATATGTATCAAGAATAGAGAAAAGAGCTTTAAAAAAACTCGGAAAAGAGTTAAACCCCGAGAGCTGTAAATAAATACAGCTCTTTTTTGGTACTTTCATGCTTGCATATAGGTTATGAAAGTATTATCCTTATCATCTCATGGTAAGGCCAAATGTTATGACCTTTAGTCTTCGCTCTTTGGCCTTATCAGCATATCCAAAGGTCTCAGGCATTTTTCACAGCGTATATAATATTTCATCTGCGGGTGGGGCGCCACATCTATTTCATTTCCGTCTTCGTCAATCATTTTTTCTATTTTTAATTTGAAACCATCCATGTGATGGCTGAAAACTTCCACCGTTTCACCTTTGTATAATCTGTTTCTCTGTTCAATCTCGGCTATATGCCTCTTGGCATCATATCCTTTTACAATCCCGACTATATCATAATCCCTTATATATGAACTGTTTTCATATATCTGACCAGGATTTTTAAAATAAAAGCCTGTTGAAAATTCCCTGTGGCTGGATTTATTGAGAGCATCCATCCATGCAGGATTGAGCCTGAAATCTTTTCCCTCAAGTAAGTATTCATCGATAGCCTCTCTGTAAGCCTTAACCGTTGTGGCAACATAAAAAGAGCTTTTCATCCTGCCTTCTATTTTGAAGCTTGTTATACCTGCCTCGGCTAATTCGGGGATATGCTCTATCATACAGAGATCCTTTGAATTCATTATATATGTTCCTTTATCATCCTCAAAAACAGGCATATACTGTCCCGGTCTCTTCTCTTCCATCAAGTAATATTTGTACCTGCATGGATGGGCGCATTCGCCCATGTTTGAATCTCTTCCGGTCATATAGCTGCTTAAAAGGCATCGTCCTGAATACGAAATACACATCGCACCGTGGACAAAGGCTTCAAGTTCCAGCGCTTTCGGCGTATGCTGGCGTATCTCTTTTATTTCATCTAATGAAAGTTCTCTTGCAAGCACTACCCTTTTAACTCCAAGATTATACCAAAATATGGCAGATTTATAGTTTACATTATTCGCCTGTGTGCTTAAATGTATTTCCATATCCGGTACTGTTTCCCTTGCGATCTCAAAGACGCCCGGGTCAGAAACTAATATGGCATCCACCTTTGAATCCTCCAAAAACTTCAGATAGCTATCCAATCCTTTCAAATCTTCATTATGCGGAAATATATTGACTGTAATATAGGCCTTCTTCCCTCTTTCATGGCAATAGGAAACTGCAGATGCTATCTCATCATCCGTAAAATTTCCGGCGAATGCACGCAGGCCATACGATGAACCGCCGAAATAAACGGCATCAGCCCCGTATTCTATCGCAACTTTTAGTTTTTCCATATTTCCCGCTGGTGCAAGGAGTTCTAACTTTTCCATAATTTATCATCCAATCTTGCGGCTTATTAAAATGCCATCGCTAACAGGCAGTATAAGCGTATCATAATCTTTATTCAAAGACATAAAGTCCAAAAACTTCCTCATCCTCTTGACTATGGTTATTTTTCTTCTTATCAAAAGATCATTGTTTGCAACCATTCCTCTGAAAAGAACATTATCTGCAATTATTAAGCCACCGTTTTTCAACATGTTATTGCAGTAGGGAAAAAGATGAATATAATGCCCTTTTGATGCATCCAAAAAAATCAAATCGAATTTCCCATCAAGTTTTTTCAATACATCCTCTGCTTCGCCCTGTATCACACTGATATATTTACCAAAACCGGACTTTTCTATATTATCCTCTGCTTTATGCACCATATCCTGGTCCCTCTCAATGGTGGTTACAGTGCATCCATTATTTGCCTTTGCCATCACTATTGCAGAATACCCTATGGCGGTGCCTACCTCGAGTATTTTTTCTATGCCATTTGTTTTTATAATAAATGATAAAAGTTTCGAAACTTCCGGATGTATTACAGGTATATGGTTCAAAAGAGCATATCTCCTCATTTCATTCAGAAATTCGTCCCCTTCTTTATAGTGATCCCTAATATAATCTTCTATATAATCATATACGATATTGCTCAACTTTTCCTCCAAATCATTTGTTCGCGGACACGGCTTTCATATGCTCGCTGTATGTATTTGAAAAAACGTGCTCACCGTTTCCGCCTTTTTTTAAAACATAATACAAGTAATTGACATTTTCGGGATTCAATGCGGCGACCAGTGAAGATTTTCCCGGGTTTGAAATAGGTCCTACAGGAAGACCGGCATATTTATATGTATTATATGGAGAATCAACTTTAAGATCTTTTAAAAACACCTTATCTTTCCACTTTCCAAGAGCATACAAAACTGTTGCGTCCACTTGCAGGGGCATCTTCTTCTTCAACCTGTTATAATATACAGCCGCCATAATAGGCCTTTCGTTTTCTACCTTTGCTTCCCTTTCAATTATGGATGCTACAATTACAACCTGATCTATCGACATATTTTTAGCTTTTGCCTGGCTTCTCATATCTTCATCGAATATTTGATCAAACCTGCCCAGCATTTTTTTTATTACAGTTTCAGGATCTGCCTTTTTAGAAAGCACATATGTATCGGGAAATAAGTAACCTTCAAGCTTCCACAATCTCTTTTGAGCCGGATAATTTAAAAAGTCGAAATCAAAATTCGTATTCTGGGCTGCATCCAGAAATTCTTGAGCACTAAAAAGCCCGGCGTCCTGCAAAACGTCGGCAACTTTCTTTACAGTATACCCTTCCGGTATGACTACCTTTACAGTATCATCTTTAACCTGGCCTTTTACCATTTTATCCACTATCTGTGCCGTGCTCATACCCGTATTAAAATCGTACTTTCCTGCTTTAAGCTTATCGTAGAAATGATGGTATCGTACATAAACCTTAAAGGAGATTTTGCTTTTTATAAGTCCGGCATCATATAATGAATTAGGTATATCATTAGATGCCGAACCTTTTATATCAAGCTCCACATTCTTAATATTGCCTTTTTTATCAGCAGGCATATAAATATTATCATGATAATATTTATAAATAAAACAAACTGACAAAAAAATCAGAATCAATACACTCATGATTATAGTCGATGCAATCAGTTTTTTCCTTTTCAAATTGAACATACGGGCACCTTCTTTCTTATCATATTAATTATACAATCTATACCATAATATAACAAGTTTTGTTAGTGCCGGATAGGTGTATATATATTATTCGAATATAAAATATGCACCCATGTCAAATGTATATCCAGGCTGGTTTATGACTCCTGCTCGGCTACCTTTCTTCTTGCTGCGTCCTTTGCCCTTAATTCCCCGTTTAATATCTTCTTCCTCATCCTGATGCTCTTTGGCGTAACTTCGACAAGTTCATCCGTTGCAATAAATTCAAGGCACTGTTCAAGACTCAAAACAGTATGCGGCGTGAGCTTTAATGCTTCATCGGATCCTGCCGCCCTCATATTTGAAACATGCTTCTTTTTGCAGACATTGACATCCATATCTTCCGGCCTTGAATTTTCTCCAACTATCATTCCTTCATATACCTTGACACCAGGTCCTATAAACAATGTTCCCCTGTCCTGAGCATTATAGAGCCCGTATGTTATGCTTTCACCGGTTTCAAATGCTACGAGAGAACCCCTTGATCTTTCAGGTATGTCGCCCTTATATTCCTCATATGCATAAAATACATGGTTCATAACGCCATTTCCCTTCGTATCAGTCAAAAACTCGCTTCTAAAACCTATAAGACCTCTTGCTGGTATCTTGAATTCCAACCTGCTGAACCCGTTTATGGCAGAATGCATATTCACCATTTCCGCTTTTCTAGGACCCAACTTTTCCATAACAACACCCATAAATTCTTCAGGCACATCTATCGTCAGGTACTCAATAGGTTCACATTTTTTACTATTTATTGTCTTATATATAACAGTGGGCTTTGAAACCTGGAATTCGTATCCTTCACGCCTCATCGTCTCAATCAGTATCGAAAGGTGAAGCTCTCCCCTTCCTGAAACCTTGAACGCATCAGGAGAATCAGTCTCCTCCACCCTCAAGCTTACATTCGTTTCAAGTTCCTTAAACAGCCTATCCCTTAAATGCCTTGATGTTACATATTGGCCTTCCATCCCTGCAAATGGGCTGTCGTTTACTCTGAACGTCATAGTAATTGTCGGTTCATCAATAGCAACGAACGGTAAAGCCTCCGGTTTATCCACATCTGATAGGGTATCCCCTATGTTAATATTCGGTATTCCGGAAACAGCTACAATATCCCCGAGATAAGCCTCATCAACTTCCAGTTTTTTAAGGCCTGAAAACACATAAAGATTACTTACCTTGACATTCTCTATTTTCCTTTTCTTATCTATAAGCGCAACCTGCATGCCCTTTTTTACTCTTCCTCTTGCTATTTTGCCTACAGCTATCCTTCCGACATAATCATTTGCATCAATAGATGTTACGAGCATCTGAAATGGCCCGTCGACATCACCCGAAGGAGGTTCAACTTTTTCAATAATCGTATCGAACAGCGGTTTTAAATTTTTCGAATCATCTTCCATATTGTATTTTGCAATGCCGTCTCTTGCCGATGCGTATATTATCGGAAAATCCAATTGCTCATCATTTGCTCCAAGCTCGATAAAGAGTTCAAATACTTCGTCAACTACTTCTTTAACCCTCGCATCCGGCCTGTCGATTTTATTTATCACGACTATCGGTTTTAACTTTAGTTCCAAGGCTTTTTTTAATACAAACTTTGTCTGCGGCATTGGTCCTTCGAAGGCATCTACCAGCAAAAGGACGCTGTCTACCATTTCAAGAACACGCTCGACTTCTCCACCGAAATCAGCATGCCCGGGAGTATCCACTATGTTTATCTTGATACCCTTATAATTTACTGCTGTATTCTTGGAAAGTATTGTTATCCCTCTTTCCCTTTCAAGTTCATTTGAATCCATGACACGCTCTTGTACATATTCATTGGCTCTGAATATGCCGCTCTGCTTAAGCATACCGTCAACAAGTGTAGTCTTGCCGTGGTCTACATGAGCAATAATAGCTACATTCCTTATATCTTTTCTACAAAACATAAACTGCATCTCCTTTAATATAACCATAGAACGAACCTTGATAAAAAAATACTGCATATCCGGCCGTCTATAACAAAAAATAAGGATACATAAGTATCCTGTTTATCTGTGTGAACATCATCTATACAAATCAATAAGTTCAATATCAGACTGCACAATAAAATATATTCAACA
This sequence comes from Clostridiales bacterium, assembly GCA_030016385.1. Classification (NCBI taxonomy): domain Bacteria; kingdom Bacillati; phylum Bacillota; class Clostridia; order Eubacteriales; species Clostridiales bacterium. Next base: position 46,226 of record JASEJN010000016.1, read on the forward strand.
CAATTAATACATACCAACATTATATTTTAATAAATAAAACCGAAATTGTCAATTTTTTTGTTAAAAAACCTTCGATTCGCAATATGAACTTATGTTATTTTGAACGCTCATTCGTTGCTCAAAATAACATAATCCTATTTATGCCTGATTTCATATTACGAATTGAAGTTAGGGATAATCAAAAAAATTTTAGGTAAACTAAAAAAGGGTAATTTTCACTAGCCAAATTTGCAATAATATAAATGTGCGTCATGTATATGGGTATCACAATATCATTTAATAATACCCAAATTTCTCACATGTTTCATATATTGCGTTGACATTTTCCAAAGGGGTACCTGGTGCAAGAGCATTTGCCTCTCTGAGTATAAATTTTTTACTTTTTTCCATGACCCCTGATTGGAGTATTCTTTTTACTTCATCTTCGACCTGGTCCTTTGTGCCATTTTTAAGCAACATTATATTAGGTCCTCCCAATATTTGAGTATCAGAAGATAGTTCATTATAAAGCTTATCAAAAGCTATGGGATAGCCAGTATCAAAGCTCTTTACATTTAATTCTTTTTCAAGAATAGGGAAAAAGCGCTGAGCATCTCCGCACAGATGAATAGACCTTTTTCCTTCTTTTATGCTGAATTCATCATATATACGTTTGATGTATGGTAATACTATTTCTTTAAATAGTGAAGGGGAAAGTAATACTATGGAGTCATCCGCATAGCCGAAATCCATGCTTTTTTGCTCCTTGCCAAGATACTTCCTCACTTTCTTCATTCTTTCTATAATGGCTGTTGTTATAAAATCAAGGAGTTCATGGGCATAATCAGGGTCATCAATTATGTCCATTATAAAATTGGATGCTCCCCTTATCCCGCAAGCGGTTGTAAATATGCCGTCTGTGCCATAAAAATTATATGGCATAGATACATTTTTTACAGGTATCCCTTTATAAGTATAGTTTTTGGCCCTTTCCTGAAAATATTCATAGTACTCCTTCACTTTAGAGCCGAATCCTCCAAACGCATCCGGTATTCCTTTATCGAATATGGAACGTTTGTTTTCGTCATTCAAAAAAGGCATAATATGTGGTTCTATCCCGTATCCTACTCTTCCGCCAAACCATGCAAGTTCTGTAAAGTTTTCAAAATCAACAATTACAGACCAGCCTTCTTCTTCAGGGTAACCCATTTGACCATCGGATAATATGTTAAGCCTTATCCATTTCTGGGCAAGAATCTGTGAGTCAAACATTATATTTTTATCCTTAATATAATCATTTAATGTTATCCCATTTATATTTTCTTCTTTCTCATATAACCAGTTTCTAACATCAGCATAAATAACTACCGGAACTTTGACCGGATTACCGGAATTATAAGCATTCCATACTTTCTCTGCCTTTAAATTGTGTGATTTAAAATCTATATTGAGCATTTCGCACTCCCCCTTTAAAATTAATCTGCAAGAATAGGCATAAACATGCCGATTCTTATCTCTCTTTTGCTAATTCTTCATCTGCGCATTTAGCTATATAGTTTATTTCATCCAGTTTTCTCTTGTCGATTACCGGTTCAGGAGATTTATAACCGGATGTAACTGCTTCTACAAATTCATGAGCCTTGTCCAATAAAGTTGGAGAATTTTTATATTTCCATGACTCCCAACTATCTCTGTTAAATAGTTTGGAAAACCAATAACTTGTCCTAAAATTCATGGCAGTATGTTCTTCAGCCACAAAATTTCCTCCTATCCCTACTCTCTCAATCAGATCTTCCGCTATAGTATCTTCATTCACTTCAAAACCTTTTATTACATAATTGTATGCGCTGAGCCATTCATTATCAATAACAAGCTGTTCGAGGCTGACACCCTGATCTGCTCCGACTATACCCTGGCATCCGATGCCAACTGTACCTGCCAGGCAGCTAAAAATGGCATTCATAGCCTTTTCAAAACCTCCCTGAAAATCAGGCAGCAAAGCATCCGTAAGAGCAGAGTTGCTTCCGGATTTCATACCATAGAACTTTCCCAGTTGCGCTGAAGCCATGCCCAGTAAAGCCTGATTTGGCGATCCAAAAGAGCAAAGCATTGTCCCCATATCTGTTGAATGAGTTCCGTGCCCATAGAATCCAACGAGCTTGTTTGTTAACGCATATATTAAAAATATACTGCCTAAAATTTCAGTGTTCATCAGAGTTACAGTACCCGCAATGGTTACCGGCCCTGTGGTCCCTCCTACAACCATGGGAGCAATATAAAGAGGCTTATCTTGTTTTGCAAACACCAGAGCCATCTCAAGGCTTTCTTTCCTAAATTGAAGGGGGCTGACAGTCTCTAATAAATAACCGACATCCTGTCCTACAACATTTGCCATTTGAATTATATATTTAGCAGACGTCGGGGAAAGTATATAAGTACCTCCTGGCTTTTTGGAATAGCTATATATCATTTGATGCGATACCACATCTGTCATATTATAAGGTACGTCCGACGGCACAGTTACAGCACTGCATGATGGAATATTATCAAGATGCTGAACTAACGCTATGCCTTTCATTACATCATCAAGTAAACCGTATCTTCTTTCCTGTGTCTTATAATCAGTTATAAATATCTGGGTTGAAATATTGCCTATTATCTTTTGCGGTATATTCTCCTCATCTTCATCATATCCCGCAGCCCTGATATCAGAAAGCATTCTTTCCATTACCGATGCCGGTATCCTTACGACCTGTGAATTTCTGTCTACTTTAGCGCCTGCCTTTTCACATAAGATAAGGCACTCGACATTTGGAACCCTTAGCCCCACATTTTCAAGTATCTTTAATGTACTTTTATGTATTGCTTCTATTTCAGATTGAGTAAGTACCTCAATCTTGGCATGTATATTTTTCATAATTACTTTTCCCCTCCTTAAATTAAAAACAGATTTTGGCAAGAAACTTGACTTTCCCGAATTTATTTTATGCAGAAGAATAAACTATACTAATACTCTAGCAACTTTTATGCTTTCAATTCGAATTCTGCAGACTGCAAATCCTTTGAATTTTTACCTATATAGACTTTGAATCTACCAGCCTCAGCCGCGAATCCATTTTCCAATGTATTAAACTTAAGCATCTCCTCAGTAATCTTAAACTGAACCGGTGCTTCTTCACCTGGTTTGAGAGTTATCCTCTCGAATCCTTTAAGTTCAAGTACAGGTCTAGACATACTGCCTGCAATATCACGTATATACATCTGGACAGTTTCGGTTCCGGATTTCCCTCCTGTATTTTTAATATTTACTTTTACAGTAATTGATGAATCAGGTGTTATTATTTCCGATGATAGACTGATTTTTCCATAGCTGAAATCAGCATATGTCAATCCATATCCAAAAGGATACAACGGTGCGTTTGGAATATCCCTATACCTTGACACAAATCTTTCCGGATTGTTATCATCTCCTTTTGGACGTCCGGTCGGCAATGCATTATAATAAACAGGCACCTGACCAATGGTAAATGGGAAAGACATGGTAAGCCTACCAGACGGATATATATCACCTACCAGTATATCTGCAATCGCATTTCCGCCTTCCGTGCCAGGAAACCATGCTTCCAGAATTGCATCAGCCTTCTTTGCTATTTCACCCAATTCTAACGGCCTGCCATTGATTAATACGATGACAACAGGTTTTCCCGTTTCAAATATTCTACTTGCCAGCTGTCTTTGAACCCTCGGCAGCGTTAAATATCCACGGCTTCCTGCTTCCGCACTCATATCGGGATGCTCACCAAGAGCTAAAATGATTAAATCTGACTTCTCGGCTACTTCTAATGCATGCTGCATTTCTTCATTCGTACCCTCACGGATACCACAACCTCTGGCAGTTAGAAAATCAAGTTTCTGTCCAAGACCTTCTGATATGGAGACTACTTCATCTTCCCTGCCTTCACATTTCCATATGTCAAGCAGTTCCTTCGATTCAGCATATGGGCCAATGAGCGCAACATTTTTTTGCTTTTTAGAGATGGGCAGTATATTCCCGCTATTTTTGAGGAGTACCAATGACCTGGCAGCTGCCCTTCTTGCGGCTTCTCTGTGCTTTTTGCATAAAAGTATCTCCTTTTCCTTTGCTTCATCCGCATCTTTATAAGGATTTTTAAACAATCCAAGTTCTTCCTTTAGCCTTAAAATGCGAAGCACTGCTTCATCGATCTGTTTCATTGTAATTTTACTGCTTTCAATATTCGCTTTCCCATTTTCATAATAGGTTGTAGATACCATTTCTATATCTATGCCAGCATTGATGGCCTTGGCGCACGCTTCTGCTGAATTTTCCGCAAATCCGTGCGGTACCAGTTCATAAATCGCTGTACAGTCAGATATTATAACTCCATCAAATCCCCATTTATCCCTTAAAGTATTATTTAATAGCTTTTTATTTCCCGTACAGGGAATTCCGTTTAGTGAATTGAATGCTGTCATGACCATTTTGCATCCCGCATCAACAGCAGCACGGTAGGCAGGTAAATAATACTCTTTAAGTGAATATTGGCTTATTTCAGTTGTATTATATTCTCTGCCCGCCTCACATGCCCCATATCCAGCAAAATGCTTTACACAAGCCGCTATCTTGAATTTATCTCTTATACTGTTCCCCTGATATCCTTTAACAAAGGCTTTTGCATAAAGGCAATTCAGATAAGGGTCTTCCCCGGTCGATTCAATTACTCTCCCCCATCGCGGGTCACGCACCAAATCGACCATAGGCGAAAAAGTCACATGTATTCCGGAAACAGCAGCCTCTTTTGCAGATATTGAGGCCACTTCCTCGATAAGACCCGTGTCCCATGTACAAGCAAGCCCCAGAGGCGATGGGAAAATTGTTCGGAACCCATGAACTACATCCTGCATAAACATTAAAGGAATTTTATGCCTGCTTCTTTTAAGATATTCATCCTGCACATGTTTAAGCTTTGCCGCTCCGGTCAATCCTAATATGGACCCAATATTCCATGCCATCTTCTCAGATACATCAAAGCCATATGAAAGCCCCATAAGTTTTCCATAATCATCTGAAACATAATAATTCCCAAGAAGCTGCGTCATCTGTGCCAATTTTTCGCCAAGTGTCATATCATCAATTAGTTTTGTAAAATCCATTGAAATCATTCCCCCACACTATTCAAGCATTTAAATCAACCATTAATACATGTTTCCATTTTTTTTATAGCATCATTTATCATTTCGCGGGTATTTAGAAGCCAACTACTGTCTCTTTCGTATTCCGTGAATGTGAGTGGACCTGTACGCTCAAGTATTCCCATTACGTAATCCTTTCCTGCAGTACTTTCGAGAAGTTCAAGGGCACAGATATCCTGCATAGCTTCACGCATTAATTTTAGCCTTATGGAGGTGATAGGTCCATCATCCCCCGGATATACCAGAAAAGCATCGCCAGAAGGGAATGCATGTCCAGCATCTGTTACTTTAAATGGATCTATCCTGTACAATGATTTCTGAGAATACCAGTGGTTAAAACCCCAGTGTAAAAATCCATTTATGCCATATTTGTAAAGCTGCATGCCAATTATCCTCGTCCTTGCTGACGGCATGTTAAAAAATCTGTTGGACAGCTTCTTGTACTCACAGCAGCAATAATAAGCCCATAGGCTTTTGACATGATTGTCTATAAACGTTCCTATATGCTCCGTCGAAGCTACAGGACAATCTACAAGGCCTTTCTTGTAAAATTCATAATCCGATAGTGCATCCATAACGGGAAAATCGGATGATACCAGTTCTCTTGCCTTTTTATAATTTCCTATATCGTCAAGTCCCGGCTCATCTGAAATATGAAAATATACACATGATTCAAGTCCCCGTGCTCTAATAAATCCCTTAAGTGCTGACATAAATTGGAGTAAAAAGTTGCTGTATTCCTCACCTGTGGCGTCTGTCTCCCAACCGAAAACCTGTTCCACTTTTCCATCGACCTCTGACATAACCTTAGGTGCATGTTTTGCTCCCCACTGAGTGAACAGATGACAAAATTCAAAGTATTTTATCCCCCTCCCCAGGCAAAGTTTAACCCACCTGTCCAGAAGCGAGAAATCGAAGCTGTAATTATCTTCTCTTTTTATAACCTTTACAAGCTGCGTTGTCGGCCGTTCCTTACCCACCTCCGTCTCAAGAGGCGGAGTAAACAAAGGCGTAAGTATCATATTCATTCCATGTTCCACATAGCATTCAATATATTTTTCTATTATTTTAAAATGCTCATCTGAAAAGGCTTCAACATTATACCATGTAGCAAGGCAATCCGTATAAAACCATTCAGTATGAATAAGCTTTTGCTCTGGAAGAACAGCATCGATTATTTCCAGTTTAAAAATCCGCGAGTTTAAATATTTTCCTTCCTCGTCGCAAAAAATAATTTTGATCTTATGGACTCCTGGGATAATATCACGAGGAACCTTTACCGTAACCCAGAGAGCCTGCCACTGTTTCGGCTGTGCTGAAACATATTCCTTCACAGGATATAATGGATCAGGATAAAGTCCAGGCTCGGTCCGAAGCAAGAATTCATCGTGGTCTGGATAACACGGAAGTCCCGAGGGAACAAGGCCAACACTGTAAAGTGATATATTTTCCTTCAGATCCGACTCAATGGATAATAATACTTTTTTTATAAGTTTCTTTGATCGGTAAGCTATCTGAAACGAAAAATACTCGCCTTTTATAGCTGAAGCCTGAATATGTTCTTCCTGAGGTTCAACATCCGGAAAGACCTTGAACAGAGAACTCAATATTTTTGTATCGAGATTATCTGACGCTGCAGAAAGGAGCATATTTCTAGAGGCCTCAAAATGTTCTATATTCTCATCTGCATGGTTAAAGTCCTTCAGGCACCTGGCTGCTATCTCATCAGATAGCTGTTTATTTTTACTCTCTAAAATCTTTAGCAGCTCATAATCCTCGATGCCAGCTCTCATAGCTTCAAGACGCATGCTGCCCCATGGTCCGTCATTGCCTGGGTAGGTAATATGCGTATCACCGGGAGGAAAAACGAGATTTTTCTGGTTGAACGGGTCCTGATCATTGTCACAGAAATTAAATCCCCAGTGCAGGTAACCTTTCAGATTATAGATATAATTTCCCCAATGTAAATATCTCGTTCTGATTAACGGCATATCCAAAAGGCGATTCAAATAATAGCCGCCAGGAATACAGCAGGTATAAAACCAAAGTTCATCACCATTTACACGTTTCCTTTCAAACTCGTCCCTATTCTCCTGATAGTATGCGTTCTTAGGAATCCAGATGTCAACAGAGCCATCCAGGTCACAATATTCAACAGCATCCATAAGCCTTACACCGGGCATGAATTTACGCACTATGCCGGAAATGATACGATACTCCGTTGCGCATGCTTTCGTAGGCTCGTCTGCTACATGCTGTACGGTAATATTAAGCCAACCGTTGTTATTCAAAAGTTTTCTCCATGCGGTAAGATACTGTGAAATATATTCGTAACCTTCACTTGAAAGAGCCCGTACTGCCTTGCCACAGTAATCGGCAACAAAATATGAATCATTAAAATCACGCCTGTATGCGACCGGATTTCCTTCTATATATTTAAATCCAAGGCTCAAATATAACTCGATCAAGCGTTTTGCTCTGTCAAAATTAAAAATATATCTACCATCTTGAGCCTTTTCTGCAGAAATTACCTCCTTTGGAATCAGGAAATGTGTCTGCCTTATCCTCCGCATAAGCAGCCCATATTGCCGTATCATTTTCCAGTGATCTTCAGACCATTTCTTTAAACCATGCTGGGCTGCCATATTGTCAATACTAAACCAGTTGGAAATGTTGAGACTCTCTTTTTCAGGGATTACTACATCGAATACTTCTATTGAAACAGGGATTTGAGCAATTTTCTCTCCTATTTTTAATTTAAGAACCGATCTATAAATTCCTTCTTTTAAATCCCTTCCTACCTTAAATGCAATATATAATGCTTCAGTACCTTTCCCTGTTTTTTCATCATCACCAAAAGGTTTCAGCGCATCATAGACCCTGAAAGGTGCAGAACGTGTTGTATATCCTTTAACAGACTCACCTTCTTCAGCGCAAAAACCAGCCACTCCTGTATTTTTCTCTACATATATATCTATCAAGCGATACATTTCACATTTAATATTTTCAGGACAGTTTATTTCATATTCTATTTTTTTATTAAGTTCAAGCCCATTGAATAAAATCTGACATGATGCATGTCCGGCTTTTGCAGAAGATAACTTTATTTTGTTTTGCCCAATATTGCTAACAATGCTGTCCGGATACAGCCATTCATTAGCGCTTTTTACTTCAAATTTCATAAAACAACCCCCTCAGGAATATTATGTATCTCACATAAAAAGAATATATATAAACCTCCATACATATTTATAACCGGATTTCTTTTAGCATATCAATTGCATCTTTTATTTGCTTCAGTATGGCAGGCTTTGTTTCTACCGTTTGCAAGGATGCATAGATTTTCTGGGCATAGGCAATTGCAGCTTTCAAATTGACTGGTTTAGGAAATTTTGAATTTAGAACCTTCATGTAATTATTTTTATATATTTTTTGACACACATCTGCGGGCAAAGCAAGTCCCCTTACTTTTATACCACTCCATTCATTAAAAACATCGTCCGTTTCATAAAACGCACGCATTATTGCTACGGTGTTATAAGCACTTATAACTTTTTCGGCTGGTGACAAATCATCGCCCCACCCATTATCAGTTCCGAATATTATCCTATCCTGGTAATGAATAAAAAAGTCATGCCAATTATAACGGTTGGCGCTGAAATTGGCAATCATCTCTCTGCCGGGTGTGATATCAAAATAAGCAGATGAATGCTTATCCATAAATGCTGCTGCACGCTCAATATCTGTTGACAGAAAATAAAAATGTGCAAAAACAGCTTTTATATTTGGAAACCTATTTAGAACATTATCTACTTCTGAATATAACTGTTCAAGAGAAACATAGCTGCTATCTGCATAGCACCATCCCGCCTGTATAACATATTCAGAACATTTTTCTTTAATCCAATTATCCTCCGGATCACCAACATGCCAGAGCATTGGAATTCCATTTTCTTCTATGTACTTATAATAATCATCATATAATGGGGAATCAAGCGGAATATCTATCAATTTTCTTGCAGATGGTTTCCCTTCAATACTTTTAATGCCATCAAAACCCATATCCATAAGTTCCATTGCCTGGCTCAAAAATGCATGTTTATCTTTTTTAAGACCTGGATAATAATAATCTAATCCCCCATAAGCATAATTGCCTGGATTAAGCGCTTTAAAAAGAATACATAATACATTCTGTCCTACGCTATCAGGATCCCACTGAGGAATTGCTGCAACATTAATTGCATCCATGCCGAGCTGTTCCTTAATCGCTGATATGCCTTGAAATGTTTGTTTAATACCTGCATTATCAACTCCACGTATATGTATATGGCTATCAATAAACTGGAATTTATTATTTGAGTCCATTCTTTCTATTCCTCCAAAAACTTAATATCTGCGGTCTTTTCCGACAACTCATCATAATCTTTAAAAACATTTATATTCATAATATCCTTCCTTATATGTAATTCTTATTTAATTAAGTTCATTAAATAATTATATATTATAATTAATACTTGTTAGTCTATCAGCATCTCATTTAACCTTTTATCCGTTACGATAGATGCCGTCCCTACTATTCCCGGTTCGGG
>JASEJN010000017.1 GCA_030016385.1 Clostridiales bacterium
ATTCTTAAGACTGCAGGCCTTAGAACTTACAAAACTTGAATCTGGCGAATGAGTGCTCAAAATAACATGATCTCATAGAATTGAAGGATTGTACTAATTTTTGCTTTACTGATTGGTAAAAGTGTAATAATATAATAAATATAGCGAACGCATGTTCTTAAAAGCATGCCAAAGGAGTTGGACGTTATGGGTGAATTTAAAATAGTGTCTTCGTTTAAACCTCAGGGCGATCAGCCGGAGGCCATAAAAAAATTAACCGAAAGCATAAATAAAGGGAATAAATTTCAAACTCTCCTCGGAGTTACAGGTTCGGGAAAAACATTTACCCTTGCAAATATAATCGAAAGAGTGCGCAAGCCTACAATCGTTATAGCGCATAACAAGACTCTTGCAGCTCAGCTGTGCAGCGAGTTCAAGGAAATTTTTCCAAACAATGCAGTCGAGTATTTTGTGAGCTATTATGATTATTACCAGCCAGAAGCATATGTGCCTCAGACGGATACATATATAGAAAAGGATGCAGCTATAAACGATGAAATAGATAAACTCCGGCATTCAGCGACATCTGCTTTATTTGAAAGGCGCGATGTAATAATCGTTGCCAGCGTATCGTGCATATACGGGCTTGGCGATCCTGAAGAATACAACAACTTATCGCTGTCTTTGAGAGTTGGAATGAATAAGGACAGGGACGAAATACTCAGGCGATTAGTGGATATACAATATGAAAGAAATGATATAAACTTTGTAAGAGGGACGTTCAGGGTCAGGGGCGATGTGGTTGAAATATTTCCGGCTTCCCAGTCGGATAGGGCTATCAGAGTGGAAATGTTTGGAGATGAAATAGACAGGATTTCGGAAATCGATGTTCTGACGGGAGAGATACTGGGAGAGAGAAAGCACGTGATAATATTTCCGGCATCCCATTTTGCCACATCCGGTGAAAAGCTGGAAAAGGCCATAAGTTCCATTGAGATCGAGTTAAAAGAAAGGCTTGAAGTTTTAAGGGGGGAAGATAAGCTCCTCGAAGCCCAGAGGCTTGAACAGCGTACAAAATATGACATAGAGATGATGAGGGAAGTCGGGTACTGCTCGGGAATAGAAAATTATTCGAGGCATATGGACGGCAGAAGGCCGGGAACACCCCCGTATACTCTTCTCGATTATTTCCCAGATGATTATCTCATGATAATAGACGAATCTCATGTCAGCCTGCCGCAGCTCCGGGCGATGTACGCAGGCGACAAATCAAGGAAGGACAGCCTTGTGGAATACGGGTTCAGGCTTCCGTCAGCATATGACAACAGGCCCCTTAAATTTGGAGAATTTGAGAAAAAGATAAATCAGGTGATATTCGTAAGCGCGACTCCCGGCCCTTATGAATATGAGCATTCAAAAGTTGTTGCAGAGCAGGTCATAAGGCCCACGGGAATAGTAGATCCTGAAATAAAAATAAGGCCTGTAAAGGGACAGATCGATGATCTTATAGGAACAATAAACAAAGTTACGAAAAATGGTTTCAGGGTCCTGGTGACAACGCTTACAAAAAAGATGGCTGAGGACCTGACGGATTATTTGAAAGATGTCGGAATAAAAGTAAAATATCTGCATTCGGATATTGAAACCATAGAAAGAATGAAAATAATCAGGGATTTAAGGCTTGGAACTTTTGATGTGCTTGTCGGCATAAACCTGCTAAGGGAAGGGCTTGACCTGCCCGAAGTCGCGCTGGTCGCGATACTCGACGCCGACAAGGAAGGTTTTCTGCGTTCCGAAACATCCCTTATACAGACCATAGGCAGAGCTGCAAGAAATACACAAAGCAAGGTAATAATGTATGCAGATACCATTACAGATTCTATGAAAAGGGCGATGGATGAAACTAACAGGAGGAGAAGAATACAGATAAAGTTCAATGAGGATCATAATATAATACCCAAAACTATCAAAAAACCTGTATTTGATGTAATCGAGGCGACCACGCCGGTTAAGGGCAGAAACCATAATAATGCGCGTGATTTGGGCAGGATGAAGAAGGATGACATAAAGCAGATGATAACAAGGCTTGAAAAGGAAATGAAGGACGCCGCAAAGAAAATGGAATTTGAAAGGGCGGCAGAGCTCAGGGATGTAATATTCGAGTTAAAGCTCAAACATGGCATATAAAGTGTCTCTTCGATTGCTGTGAGCTTAGCGATTGGAATAATTATTCTTCAAATCTATGTATACATCTGCGATGAGCATATTTTAAATTCAGCGGATGAAGTGTTTAAAACATCACAACCGCTATGAATCGAAGATAAATTATTTGTCTATAATTGAATATAATGCGACTATAGTACTGGAAGGTGAATGTATGTCAAAAAACAGCATAATTATAAAAGGGGCGAGAGAACACAATTTAAAAAATGTAGATCTGGAGATTCCAAGAGACAAGTTTATTGTATTTACAGGGCTTTCAGGCTCCGGTAAATCTTCACTTGCCTTTGATACTATATATGCTGAAGGTCAGAGAAGATATGTAGAATCTCTTTCAGCTTATGCAAGGCAGTTTTTAGGCCAGATGGACAAGCCAGATGTGGATTATATTGAGGGATTGTCCCCTGCTATTTCGATAGACCAGAAAACTACCAGCAGAAATCCAAGGTCAACTGTTGGCACCGTTACTGAAATATATGATTATTACAGGTTGCTTTATGCCAGAATAGGAATTCCCCATTGCCCGCAATGCGGGAAGGAAATAACGCAGCAATCGGTCGATCAGATGGCGGACAGGATAATCGGCATAGGTGAAGGCAAAAGGATACAGATACTGGCACCGGTGATACGCGGTAGGAAGGGCGAACATGTAAAGATACTCGAGGGTATAAAGAAAAACGGATTTGTAAGGGCAAGGATTGACGGGAAGGTCAGGGAACTAAGCGATGAAATAAAGCTTGAAAAAAACGTAAAACATACGATAGAGGTAATAGTCGACAGGATCATTATAAGAGAGAACATACGAAGAAGGCTTGTTGACTCTCTGGAGACTGCGCTTAAAATGGGCGAAGGTTTTGTAATCGTAGATGTAATAGGTTCGAAAGAAATGTTCTTCAGCGAGAAATTTGCCTGCCCGGACTGCGGAATAAGCATTGAAGATCTGGCTCCGAGGATGTTCTCATTTAACAGCCCTTTCGGAAAATGCCCGAAATGTGACGGGTTGGGGACCTTGATGGAAATGGATCCGGACTTGATAATACCCGATAAGAATAAGTCCATAGACGGAGGGGCTATCGATGTCTGGAAGACATTCCGAGAGGATACATGGACATATAATGTAGTACAGGCACTTGCCAAAAGGTATGATTTCAGATTGGATGTTCCTGTTAAAGATTTGCCACAGGGAATAATAGATATCTTATTATATGGCACAAACGGGGAAAAGGTTAAGGTATCATATGACAGGGAATACGGGCGCGGAGATGTCATGTTTCCGTTTGAAGGCGTCGTAAACAATCTTAAGAGAAGATACCGGGAGACTTCATCTGAATTTATCAGATCTGAAATAGAAGGTTACATGAGCATCAGGCAATGCCCGGAGTGCAAGGGGAAAAGGCTGAAAAAAGAAAGCAGGGCAGTTACAGTCGGAGGGATTTCGATATGCAGCCTCGTAGACATGTCCGTTAAGGATGAGCTGAATTTTATTAATAGTTTAGTGCTTACAGAAAGGAAAAAGATAATCTCAAAGCAGATTATAAAAGAAATAAAGGCAAGGCTTCAGTTTTTATCGGACGTTGGGCTCGATTATTTGACCCTTTCGAGGGCTGCGGGAACGCTCTCCGGAGGAGAGTCCCAGAGGATAAGGCTTGCGACGCAGATAGGTTCGGGGCTTGTGGGAGTCCTTTACATACTGGATGAACCGAGCATAGGGCTTCACCAGAAAGACAATGAAAAACTTTTAAGGTCGTTGAGGCACCTTACGGATATAGGAAATACGCTTATAGTTGTCGAGCATGACGAAGAGACGATGTATGCCGCAGATTATATCGTGGACGTAGGGCCTGGCGCCGGTGACCACGGCGGAGAGATAGTTGCGGCAGGTTCAATCGATGCGATTAAAAATTGCAAAAGGTCTATAACGGGACAATATTTAAGCGGCAGAAAAAAGATCGTCATACCCGATAAAAGGAGAAAACCAAACGGCAAGTGGGTAAAGGTTTTAAAAGCCAGGGAGAATAATCTCAAGAACATAGATGTAAGCTTTCCACTCGGGGTTTTTACCTGCGTTACGGGTGTATCCGGTTCGGGCAAAAGTACCCTTGTAAATGAAATACTTCATAAAGCTCTGGCGCATAAACTAAACGGCAGCAAAGTGAAACCCGGTGCCCATGATGGCATTCTGGGAACGGAATATCTGGATAAAGTGATTGCTATAGATCAGTCGCCGATAGGCAGGACTCCAAGATCAAATCCGGCGACATACACCGGGGTTTTCGACCATATAAGGGAGGTTTTTGCGGGGACTCCCGAGGCAAAGATGAGAGGATACAGGGCAGGAAGGTTCAGCTTTAATGTAAAGGGAGGAAGATGCGAAGCCTGCAGCGGCGATGGCATAATAAAAATAGAGATGCAGTTCTTGCCTGATGTTTATGTTCCGTGCGAAGTATGCAAGGGCAAGAGGTATAACAGGGAAACCCTTGAGGTAAAATATAAAGGTAAAAATATATCAGATGTGTTGAATATGACAGTCGAGGAAGCATTATCCTTCTTCGAGAATATACCGAGAATAGAATCAAAGCTAAAAACACTTTATGATGTGGGGCTTTCATATATTAAACTCGGTCAGCCATCCACAGAGCTTTCGGGCGGCGAAGCCCAGAGGATAAAGCTTGCGTCGGAGCTTTCGAAGAGGAGTACCGGAAAGACTATGTATATACTGGATGAACCAACGACAGGACTTCATATGGACGATGTGAACAGGCTCATATCAGTTTTGCAGAGGCTTACCGATGCAGGAAATACCGTAATTGTCATAGAACATAACCTGGATATCATAAAAAGCTGCGATTATATAATAGACCTGGGACCTGACGGAGGAGACAGGGGCGGTAATGTTATCGCCACGGGTACTCCGGAGGAGGTGGCACAGAATGCCGCATCTTATACCGGAGAGTTTTTAAAAAAGATATTGAAGGTATAGATAAACTTTTGATCTTATGGTTTTAATGCAAATGGTTGTTGGTTGCATATTCTTCATATAATTTTATGCTCCTTGCACTTGTGACTTTAGTCATGAGCGGTCCAAATGTGTGGTATAATATTTATAACAAGACTAATGATCAGGGAGAGGAGGCACACCCGCATCATTCGGGTTTAACTGCATGGCAGGGGTGTGCGCCTTATATACGGGTGGTAAATATGTTATACAGGCTAATTATCTGGATAATGAGGTTTGTGCTTTTAAGCATGATATATATCTTCCTTTATAAAGTGGTTAAAGTAATGCACAGCGATTTAAAAGGAGGAGGAAAAAGGACGGAACCGTCTGCCGGAATTGAAGTAGTCGGAGTAAATGGAGAGTGTTCGATTCCAGTTGGGGCCGTTTATCCTCTGCATCCTGTTACAGACATCGGAAGGGCGGAAGATAATAATATTGTCTTGGACAGCGTATATGTGTCGGGACACCATGCACGTATATTTCTTAAAAATAATGAGTATATCCTAAAGGATATGAAAAGTACAAATGGTACATTTTTAAACGGGAACAGGATGGAAAAACCCGAGGTCATAAAAGACGGTGATGTATTGAATATTGGCGGAATCGTATTTAAAGTAATAGATTGAACATAGGGTGTGTTCACACCCGTTAAAGTGGTAGACGGAGAAAATAAAATGGAAAAAAGTAGAAGCTATATTGAAGAAAAAAGGATACTAAGGCTCATTTATGCCATAACTTTAATAGCGTTTTTGATAATTGCTCTATACAACAAGGATTGGGGAGCGGTGCTTTTCGGGGTTTTTTTGATAGTTCTTGCATGGTACAGCCATTTTATAATAAACAAGTTTTTCCCCGATGGAGATAAATATTTGCTTGTGCTTTCGATATTCCTGTCGGATATAGGGCTCATAATGATTTACAGGATAAAGCCGATTCTTGCGGTAAAACAGCTTACGTGGTTTTCTTTAGGGATAGGAATATTCATGCTGATTGTTATACTGCTTCCGGATATTGAAAGCATAGCAAAGTTTAAATATGTATATATGGCGGTTGCCCTCTGCCTTTTAGTATTGACACAGTTTTTCGGGAGCGATATCGGGGGATCGAAGAACTGGATAGATTTAGGATTTACAAGCTTTCAGCCGTCTGAATTTGCAAAAGTATTTATAATACTTTATCTTGCATCGGTGCTTTGCAATTATAATACAAAGAAGGAACTTGTTATTCCAGGGATAGTGATAATGGTTTCTCTTATCTTGCTTGTGATGCAAAAAGATCTCGGCACGGCCATTATTTTTTTTGGCATTTCTGTGGCTATGGTTTATGTGGGAACATCCGATGCACGCTATGTGCTTATGAGTATGTTGCTTTTTTTTATAGGGGGCATAGGAAGTTTTTTCGCATTTTCGCATGTAAGGGTGAGAGTCAATATGTGGCTTAACCCATGGAGCGATCCGAACCATTACGGTTACCAGATAATACAGTCCCTATATGCAATATCATCAGGAGGTTTCCTGGGAACAGGATTATGTCTTGGCCATCCGAACTATATTCCTGCAGTTTCGACGGATCTGATATTTTCCATTATCTGCGAGGAACTTGGATTGCTTGGCGGGTTCGCTATAATCATTACTTATTTTTTGCTTATATACAGAGGGTTCAGGACTGCCATTTATGCAGAAGGCGCATTCAGCAAACTGACATCCGTCGGCATCTCGACTATGATAGGAGCGCAGGTCTTTGTGATTATAGGCGGGGTAATAAAGCTTATTCCGCTTACGGGAATAACGATGCCCTTTATCAGCTATGGCGGAAGTTCAATGATTATCAATTTTATATCTCTTGGAATACTTCAAAAAATCTCTGAATCTTATACGGCATGAGTGAGGTGGAAAAATGAAGGACGGAATAAGAAAAAATATTATTAAAATATTGATAGTTTTTTCTGCTTCTTTTGTATTGTTGATAGGATATTTATCATATTTTGAGATAAGATACGGCGAAGCCCTTGTTTCGGATCCTAAGAACAAAAGGAACATCGATAAGGAATATGATGTGTTAAGAGGAAGCATTTATGATAGAAAAATGAATCTGGTGGCAGATAGCCAAAGGCAGGCGGATAATTCGCAGAAGAGAATATATAATAAGGACCTGGAAATGCCATATGCCCCGGTTTTAGGATATTTTAGCATGAAATACGGCACTTCGGGGCTGGAGAAATCTTATTCCAAGGAATTGCTAAACGATAATATGTTGAACCCTTTCAAGCTTATAAGAGATATAATGACGAGAGCTGATAGAAAGGGCAATGGTCTTGTCCTTACCATAGACAGCAATCTTCAAAAAGCCGCTTATGATGCCCTTGGAAATAACAGGGGAGCAATCGTTGCAATGGATCCCAAAACAGGAGAGATACTCTGCATGGTATCAAAGCCGACATTCAATCCGTCGACCATAGATCAGGACTGGAACAGTTTGGTGAAAGACGATGAAAACGGTGTATTATTGAACAGGGCGATACAGCCGGGGATATATCCTCCAGGTTCAACATTCAAGGTTATCGTGGCAAGCGAGGCTTTAGAAAATATTCAAGACATAGAAAGCAAGAAGTATGCGGACAACGGGGCGCTCAAAATAGGGAATTATACGCTGCATAATTATGCAAACGAGCGTTTTGGAAGGATCGACATCCATAAAGCCTTTACTGTTTCCAGCAACATAGTTTTCGGCCAGATAGGCATGGAAATCGGAGCAGACAGGTTAAAGAAAGGCGCCGAGGATTTCTACTTCAATAAAAATATTCCATTTGACCTTCAGGTTTCAAAGAGCCAATTCCCATCTATAAGCAAAGATCGAATGGACAGCCTGGCACAAAGTTCCATCGGGCAATACGAGGTCAGGGTTACGCCTCTTCAGATGCTCCTCTCGGTATCGGCAATAGCTAATGATGGGGTTATCATGAAGCCATATCTTGTTAAGTCCGTTATAGATACTTATGGCTGGAATATAAGAAGTACAAAACCTAAGGTTCTCTCACAACCCATTTTAAAAGAGACAGCCGATAAGGTTAATGCCATGATGGTGGATGTCGTCAAAAAAGGGACAGGGAAAAAGGCACAGGTTGAAGGAATCGATATAGCCGGAAAAACCGGGACCGCCGATGTCGGCGAAGGCAAGGAACCCCATTCATGGTTTATTGCGTTTGCGCCTGCCAAAGACCCCAAGATTGCGATTGCGATAATCGTAGAAAACGGAGAAACAGGCGGAGGGAAAGCCGCATCCATTTCAGGCAGTTTATTTAAGACATATTTAAACAGATAAGGTGGGAAAAATGTTTGATATATCCGAGCAGTTAAAGCTCCTTCCGGATAAGCCGGGAGTATATATAATGAAGAATAAGGACGGGCATATTATTTATATAGGCAAGGCTGTATCCCTTAAGAACAGGGTGAGGCAGTATTTCCAGAATTCCAAAAACCATTCTCCTAAAGTCAAGGCAATGGTAGAGAATATATCGGAGTTTGAATATATTATAACCGATTCCGAGCTTGAAGCCCTTATACTGGAGTGCAACCTTATAAAAAAACATAAGCCTAAATATAATATTCTTCTTAAAGATGACAAGCATTATCCGTATATAAAAGTTACGATCAATGAAAAGTTTCCAAGAATAATGATGACGAGAAAGATTGAAAAGGACAGGGCAAAATATTTCGGCCCGTATTCCAGTTCATATACGGTCAGGGAAACTTTGGATACCATAAAAAAGCTTTTTCCTGTGAGAACGTGCGGCAGAGCTATTGGGAAAAATAAAAAAGAGAGGCCTTGCCTCAATTATTATATCGGAAGATGCCTAGCTCCCTGTCAGGGTGATGTAAACTGCGAGGAGTACGGCAACATGATAAAGAATATATGCATGTTTTTATCCGGTAAACAGGATGAACTGTTATCGGATCTTGAAGACAGGATGAATAAAGCATCGGAAAATATGGAATATGAAAAGGCGGCCGATTACAGGGACAAGATTGCTGCAATAAAACAGATAAACGAAAAACAGAAAATTATATCCACCGATATGGAAGACGAGGATATAATAGCATATGCAAGATCCAAAGATAAAACTTGCATACAGATTTTCTTTATAAGGACGGGAAAGCTTATAGGCAGAGAACATTACATGTTTGAAGAGACCGATATATCGAGTCCGAAAGAAATACTTACCGAATTTATAAAACAGTTTTATTCGGGCACCGTATTTATTCCCAAAAACATACTTCTTCAGGAGGACATCGATGAAAAGGAAATAATCGAATCGTGGCTTACGGAGAAAAAGGATTCGAAGGTCTATATTAAGGTGCCTCAAAAGGGCGAAAAGAAGGAATTCGTGGATATGGTAGCAGAAAATGCCGCTATTATCCTTAAAAACTTCAGCGATAAACTTCTCAAAGAGAAGAAGATGTCCGAGTATGCCATCGGGGAGCTGGCGTCCATTTTGAATCTTGACGGGATACCCCACAGGATAGAGGCTTTCGATATATCCAACATACAGGGTGTGGATCCTGTAGGTTCCATGGTTGTTTTTATAGATGGGAAGCCCAAAAACAGCGAGTACAGAAGATTTAAAATAAAGACTGTAACAGGGGCAAATGACTATGCCAGCATGCAGGAAGTCATAGAAAGGCGTTTCAGGCATGGACTTGAAGAGCTCCGCATGCTGAAAGAACAAAATATCAACTATGGTAAATTTTCCAACTTTCCGGATCTACTGCTGATAGACGGAGGCAATATTCAGGTAAATGCCGCCAAAGAGGTTCTGGACGGACTTAATATAGATATTCCCATATACGGAATGGTCAAGGATGACAGGCACAGAACAAGGGACTTAGTGCATGATGGAAAGGAGCTTAATCTATCCAGAAATTCAGACTCCTTCAGACTCATATGCAGGATACAGGATGAGGCTCACAGGTTTGCCATAAGCTATCATAGGAGTTTAAGAGGGAAGGGCGTTATGATATCCTTGCTTGATGGAATAGAAGGTATTGGACAGATAAGGAAGAGATCTCTCATAAAGTATTTTGGAAATATAGATAGGATAAAGGAAAGCAGCATAGATGAGATTAAACAGGTTCCGGGGATGAACATTAAATCCGCCAGAGCGGTTTACGATTATTTTCACAGGAACTGAAGCCTTTATATTTCTTCAATTCGTAATATGAAATCAGGCATAAATAAAATAAGCTTAAATTACGGGTGAAGTCTTTAATAATAAATACAGGGAACGTAAAACTGTTTCCCAAAAGATAAAAGGGGTTGATTAAATGAAATATGAATTTGATACGCATACACATACGATTGTCAGCGGCCATGCATACAGCACTCTTCTGGAAAATGCCGAATATGCGTCGAAGATTGGGCTTAAGATGATCGCCGTAACAGATCATGGGCCGGCTATGCCCGGCGGACCTCATATATTTTATTTTGGAAATCTAAGAGTGGTACCTGATAATTTATTCGGTGTCGAGATATTAAGAGGAGTGGAGGCCAACATACTGGATCATGATGGAAAATTGGATATACCGTACGGGATACTTAAAAAACTGGATTTAGTAATCGCAAGCCTTCATGATGTTTGCATAAAACCGGGAAGCGTTGAAGAAAATACTAAAGCGCTTATCAATGCTATGGACAATGAATATGTCGATATTATAGGACATGCGGGGAATCCTGCATTTCCAATTGATATAGATTTATTCGTAGAAAAAGCGAAGGAAAAGGACGTACTGATAGAAATCAATAACAGTTCCCTTGGGACATCAAGGATAGGAAGCTATGATAATTGTTATAAGATTGCAAAGAAGGCGAAAGAGATAGGAGCAAAAGTCGTTATGGGAAGCGATGCCCACATATGCTTTGACATAGGCAATTTTAAACTGGCAGCCGACCTTATAGAAAAGGCCGGCATACCTGAAGAGAATATAATGAACACAGATGTTGGAAAACTAAAAAGGTATCTTTCAGACAAAACTAAAAAGGTGGTTACCGATTTTTGCCGGCATCAGGACGATTAACTTATGTTAACCGTTTTTATTTGCCCAAATCGTCACCGCCTGGCTTCCCATGGCTTTCCATACACTTTCAAATACCGATTTGGAGTAATGTTCCTTATTTCCCGTATAAGGATCGTGAACTATTACGTGGGCTTGTGTATATCCTACAAGCAGCAGCGCATGTTCCGGAATCATCCATGTGACTTTATCCCCATTTTCATCGTACCAGATTTTCGATACCTTTGGTTCAACCATATGGATAGTTGCCCATACGATAACAGGTCTTCCCGAATTGAGTATTTTGTAAAGGTCATCGATTGAAGCACCTGTAACATCACAAGCCTTGTCTTCAAGATACATATTTATAACATCTGCTATAGGTTTGTGAAAGGTGCCATATCCAAAATTGGAAAATGGATCGCCGACAAATACGTTATTTGGGTTTGGCCCGTAAAGCTTTCCATTTTTTAATACTGGTACATGGCCCTTTTTAATATTATTTGCTACATCTACTTTATTTGTATCAACTCCGGCCCATTGGAGCAGCATTGCGGCAGAAGTGGCTTCGCATCCTGTTGGGAGTTCCGGCATCTGGCCTATTACAGGCACGCCGGTGATCTCTATCGAGTAGGCTTTGCCCGCGCCATCATTTATCCAATAAGCCTTGCCGCTATTATCCTTGGACTCTATCGGCTGGACGTTTTTAACGGTACATCCGCATATGGCAGAGCATAATACTAATGATAATGCAGAAACAAATAAAAATTTTTTCAATAATTTCACCTCTTAAATTCATATATTGAAACAATTTCGCATTTACGCCTATCCATTTAAAATTTTATGATTGTAAAGGCAGGTAATTTATCATTATCAGGAGCATAATCAAAATAACATTTCAGCTTTATTATAAAATCCGGCTGTATCGCAGTTTTTCTATAGTTGTATCGAAGATGAAAAGAAGAAGGATTATACGGAAATTTTCAGCTATAATAAAAGATTTAAAGAGATAATAAATGCTTTCGCCGTGATGATTTTTATTGCTATATTCATCGTATCGTTGGTTCTATCGAGACATATTACAAAACCTGTAAGAAAGCTTATAAATAGTACCGAACGAATATCCAAGGGAGATTTCGATTCGAAAATAGATATTGACTCAGAAGATGAAATAGGAGAACTGGCTGGGAGATTTAAAATTATGGTGCAGAGAATAAGGGGGCAGATAAGGATTATCGAAAGAGATCGGGATGATCTTAAAGAAGCCCAGATGCACAGCAAGGTATTTTTCGATAATGTGACCCATGAGCTTAAGACCCCTCTTACTACAATACTTGGATATGCGCAGATTATAAAGGAGAATGGTTTCTCCGACAAAAATTTTTTTGATAAGGGAATTTTCTGCATAATAAATGAAAGCAAGCGGATGAACAAAATGGTGGTACAGGTGCTGGAAATATCAAAATTTAATTCCTCAGGGTCCAAATATCAATTTAAAAGAGTAAATTTTTCTGAACTTATAGTAAAAACATGCGATGAAATGGGCATAAAGGCAAGGAAATACGGAATCAATATACGCTGTTTAATACAAGATGGCCTTGCCATATACGGTGATGAAGATAAGCTTAAGGAAATTATCATTAATCTGATAGATAATTCGATTAAATATGGGAATGTCAATTCTGACGTGGAATGTAAAGCATATCACGAAGGTAACCATATATTTGTAAAGATAAAAGACAAGGGAAAGGGTATACCAAAAGAATGCATTGATAATTTGTTTGAGCCGTTTTACAGAATATCGAAAAGGTTTTCGAGAGAAAAGGGCAGTGTCGGACTGGGGCTTACAATCGTAAAAAAGATAGTGGAAAGGCATAATGGTACTGTAAATATAAAAAGCGTTGAAAATATAGGAACGGAAGTGACACTTGACTTTAAAGGTGAGAATAATGATTAAAATGGAAAATGTAAATAAATATAAGCATTTTTTAATTCCTGCGGCTATTTTATGCTTTTCAATAATCGGTTTTTATATTTTAATCGGCATATACAATTTTAATTTTAAAAAGTCTCGTACGTTTATAATAAACAAAAATTCATTTGAGGATATCTCCTCCGGTAAAAACGGAATAGATATTACAAAGGTTACAAAGTTGGATGTGCCTTATCCTATCGTCGAACCTGACATACTGAACAATAATTCGCTGATATTTACATCTTATAATATCACCGGGACGGAAAGCAGTATATCTATCCTTGATTTCAACAATAACGATCTGTCTGTGTTAAAAATAGACGGTCGCTCAAATCTTTATGGAATTCGTGTGTCACCGGATGGAGGGAAGTTATTGGTTAATGCTGAAAGAAAAAATAGTGCCCCGCAAAATTGCCTGATATTATATGATATGGAAAGCAGTAAAGTTCTAAACATATTATATGATGCAACAGATGCAGAATGGTTTCCTGATGGTAGCGGCTTTATTGGAATCAGCGCAAAAAATATCTTTCACTATACTTTAAAAGGCAGCCGAAAGGATATTATATCAGGTAGCGATATTTTAAAAAAATGTGATCCGGAGACTTATAAGTCTATTTCTCAGAAAGGTGAATATGTTACTTTTAAATACATATATGATATAAAATTATCGGCGGATGGGAATCGGATTTATTTTAAATACAATAATGGTTTGTATAATCTCGATATAAAAAACGGCAAGCTATCTAACATAAAGTTAATGGAAGGAGATGGCAGCATCGATAAATATATGCCTAAATATATACCTTTGAATAACGGCAATATTTTATTCATCAGAAATGCAATAAGTGGCAACAGCGGTATGTATATTTATGATTCTAAAAGCAAAATCATCAGAAATTTACTTCATGGCAATATAAAACTTTTTGATGTATCAAGGGATAATAAAAGGATTGCATATGAATACGAACCGACCTATGAAGATAACAAAGAGGTGGATAGATCAGATATGATATATGCAGCATATCTTGACGGCTATGAATTGGTTTCACCCAAAGTTATATGCAGGGAGTATTCAGATTATGCGAAATGGAGCATTGACGGCAAAAATCTCTTCGTATTCGGCAGCAGGCTCGGAGGGACTAGGATATATAAGTTTGCATTTGATAAATAAAGGGGGCTGATGCAAAACAGACCTGAAAAGGTATGCTGAATTGTTTTGTCGTTGATTTTCATTGGAACAGGATCTTCTTCCTAAGAGATTATAACAAAATTATTATAGCACAAATTCCCGTACGCTTCTCAACCGCTTCAAACGTTCTGCCTTTCACAGCAGCGATGGCATTTTTGCGACTCCCTCTTTTATTTATCGATGTTTATCTTTTTAGACTTGCACAAATTGGGTTATAATTTTATACTTTAATTATTATGGAGGTTAATTGCAAAAATTTTGTTAAATGTGAGTAAAAAATATTTCAACCTGTACAGAAGACTAAATTATTGATGTTCGATATGTTATAGAATCTGCATAAATGGCTTAAAATATAAACAGAATCCGGAGGAGATGCGAACTTGAAAAAGAGTGATGTTATAAAAAGGATCATATCCGTTGTTGGAGAAGACAATGTTAAAATAAATGAACCGATGAGCAGGCATACATCGTTTAAAGTCGGCGGACCTGCAGACATATTTGTCACGCCGGGAAGCGATCTTGAGATAAGGGATGTGCTTAAGATATTCCGCGATAATGGCTTTCCTGTATATGTGATGGGAAACGGTACAAACCTTATTGTGAGGGACAAGGGCATAAGGGGTGCGGTGCTGAAAATATATGACAGGTTCAATGCCATAAGCATCCATGGGGATACATTATCCGCAGATGCCGGTGCACTTCTTTCATGTGTATCAAAACAGGCTCTTGAGGCAGGGCTTAAGGGAATAGAATTTGCATGCGGCATACCGGGCACGGTAGGAGGTGCCATTGCCATGAATGCCGGCGCATATAATGGTGAAATAAAGGATGTAGTGTACTCTGTGGATGCAATAGATAATGATTTCAATATTATAACTATAAGCGGTCCAAAACTGGAATTCGGATACAGGATAAGCACTATAAGCAAGTACGGATACACTGCGCTCAGGGCTAGATTTAAACTGGGGCATGGAAACTATGAAGATATAAAAGACAGGATGGAAACGCTTACGAGAAGGAGAAAGGAAAAGCAGCCCCTTAACCTTCCTAGTGCAGGCAGCACGTTTAAAAGGCCTGAAGGGCATTTTGCAGCGAAGCTTATTGAAGACTCAAACCTGAAGGGTGTAAGTGTGGGCGGCGCAGAAGTATCAAAAATGCATTCCGGATTTATTGTAAACAACGGGAATGCTTCTGCATCTGACATATTGGAGCTTATAAATATCGTAATAGATGAAGTGTATAAGAAATTCAATGTCCGTCTCGAACCGGAAGTCAAGATAATAGGAGAAGAGTAATGCTCTTTCGTCGTTCAAATAGCACAGTACGATCAGCAGCAAACGGCCGATGGCAGTCAACAATTGTTAACTGCCATTTGTAATGCTATAATTAGTTGAAAAGGAGTGATAATATGCGTTTCGTGATTGTAACAGGGCTTTCCGGCGCAGGGAAAACACAGACCATAAGGTGCCTTGAAGACCTTGGGTTTTACTGTGTAGACAACCTACCTCCGGCACTTCTTCCAAAATTTGCTGATCTTTGTTATCAGACAGAAGGTAAAATAGAGAAAGTCGCTCTTGTTATAGATATAAGAGGCGGGAAGTTTTTCGATGATTTATTTTATTCATTAAACCAGCTAAAAACGCAAAATTATAAATATGAAATACTATTTCTGGATGCGTCGGATGACGTCCTTATTAAAAGGTTTAAAGAGTCCAGAAGAAGCCACCCTCTTTCGCCGGACGGCAGGCTTTCGGACGGTATAAGCCAGGAAAGAATGAGGCTGTCTGAAGTAAAATCGAAGGCGGATAACATAATAGATACTTCAAATCTTACTCCAAGAGAGCTAAAAGTGGAACTCACAAGGATTTTTGTGGAGGGTAAAAAGTTTGAAGGTATAATTATTTCCATAGTATCCTTCGGCTATAAATATGGAATACCTCTGGATGCCGATATTGTATTCGACGTACGGTTTCTCCCAAACCCTTATTATGTCGATACGCTGAAGAGAAAGTCAGGCAAGGATGAACCTGTGGTGAAATACGTTTTAAAATGGCCTGAGACCCAGCAGTTTTTAGCAAAAGTTACTGACATGGTTGAGTTCTTAATACCATATTATATTAAGGAGGGCAGAACCCATCTTGTAATTGCAGTAGGCTGTACCGGCGGCAGGCACAGATCCGTTGTCATTGCAAATCAGATTTATGAGGATCTTAAGAAAAACGGTCACAGAGTTTTGATAGATCACAGGGATATTTCTGAGGATATAGAGGAGTCAAATAAATGAGAATTCCAAACTGGTTAAGACCCGGGGCAAAAGTAAAAAGGTGGATACTTCTTGGTATATTAGGTTTAGTTATAACAAGTTTCGGACTTGGTAAACTTATAGATGGAAGATTCAGAGCAAATTTGGCGGTATTTTATTTGATATCGGCAGCGGGCGCTGCAATAATCATTATATCTTATAAATTCGGAATGAAGTCGGTTTTAAGGCTCATAAGCGATGTGGGTGTTGATGCATGTACAGGAATCAACAAATTGAGCAGTTTGGTATATGAAAAAAGACTTCTTATAAAGGGACCAAAAATCGTGGTCATAGGAGGAGGTACAGGGCTTTCGACGATGCTGAGGGGGTTGAAGCATTATACATCCAATTTGACGGCAATTGTTACTGTCGCAGATGACGGAGGCGGATCTGGCGTGCTTCGGGAAGAGCTTGGCATACTTCCCCCAGGCGACATAAGGAACTGTCTTTTATCGCTGGCTGATACGGAGCCCGTTATGGAGAATCTCCTCCAGTACAGGTTCACTGACGGCATGCTTAAAGGGCAAAGTTTCGGGAATCTTTTTATTGCAGCAATGAACGGCATATCCGATAATTTTGAAGAAGCGATTAAAAAGATGAGCGAGGTGCTGGCTGTTACGGGCCAGGTTTTGCCGGTAACCCTATCAGATGTAAAATTATTTGCGGAGTTGGAAGACGGCACTATTGTAAAAGGTGAGAGCGAAATTACCAAGCGTACTCAAAATGTGCCTATAAAAAGGGTCTTTATCGAGCCGTCAAATGTATATCCTCTCGATGAAGCGGTTAATGCCATAAGGGAAGCCGATGCCATTGTATTCGGGCCGGGGAGTCTGTATACGAGCATAATACCGAACCTCCTTGTCGATGATATCGCAAGGCATATAGAGGATTCAGGCGCAGTGAAGATTTATGTGTCAAATATCATGACGCAGCCGGGAGAAACCATAGGATATTCCGTATGCGACCATATCGATGCCATACACAAATACTGCAGAAAAAGGATAATAAATTATGTTATAGCGAATGACGGAAAGATACCGAGATGGTTGTATGGCAAATATATAGAGGAAGGTGCACAGGAAGTAAATATAGATAGAAACAATATACTCAAGGAAAACATCAAATTAGTCGAAGATAACCTTGTATATGTCCATAATAATCTTGTAAGGCATAATACAAACAAGCTGGCCCGTCTCATTAT
The DNA here is from genome assembly GCA_030016385.1 of Clostridiales bacterium. NCBI lineage: Bacteria > Bacillati > Bacillota > Clostridia > Eubacteriales > Clostridiales bacterium. The sequence goes on from JASEJN010000017.1 coordinate 17,915, forward strand.
AGACATAGTCCTCAACGAAAGAATATCAAAAGACAAAAAGAGAACGCTGGAGTATTATTATCTCAATGAAAGACTTAAAGAAAGGAGAATTTAGAATATAATATGTCCTTTTCACAGGCAGCTAAGAATGAGATATGCAGGATCACGAAAGAAGGACGGGAATGCCGTATCGCAGAATTGTCAGCCCTAATAAAGACGGGTGGTACACTTCGGATAAATGGACAGCACAGCGTGAGTTTCAGGATAAGTACGGAAAACCCGGCAATTGCCCGAAGGATTTTTTCTCTTATTAAAGACTGTTTTGGAGTACACCCTCAGGTGATGGTCAAAAAAAGCAGGCAGCTTATGAAAAATAATATTTATCTGGTAATTGTAAGTTCAGGCAGTGAAACGATAAATATTTTAAAAGAATGCGGTATATTATCTTTAACGGGGAAAAGGATCAAAATAATATATGGCATAAAACATTCGATTATAAAGGACAGCGAATCCAAGAAGGCATATATAAGAGGCGCTTTCTTAGGCGGCGGTTCTTTAACCAACCCTGAGAAGACATATCATTTGGAGTTCGTAAATCATACTAGGGAGCATGCGCGAAGCCTTTCGAAGATCATTAATTCATTCGGGCTGAGTTCAAAAGTAATACAGCGAAAAAGCAATTATGTCGTTTATATAAAAGAGGGCGAACAGATTGTTGATCTGCTCAATATAATAGGCGCCCATAGATCTCTTTTGAATTTGGAGAATGTCAGAATATATAAGGAAATGAGAAATAATGTAAACCGCCTGGTGAACTGTGAGACCGCGAATTTGAATAAAACTGTAAACGCTTCTGTAAGGCAAATAGAAAATATAAAGCTTATCGGAAGGACCATAGGAATAAAAAAATTGCCGAGAAACTTAAGCGAGATTGCGGAAGCGAGGCTTAACCATCCGGATTGTTCACTGAAGGAACTTGGAGAGATGCTCGATCCGCCCATAGGAAAATCGGGCGTGAACCACAGGCTCAGGAAAATAGAGGAGATAGCGGAAGAACTTATGAATAAATAGCAGGGGAGATTGAAATGACAAAGCATGAAGAGATATTGAAATATATAGAAAATTATGAGGTGGGTTGCAAAATATCCGTAAGGATGATAGCAAACAAGCTGAATGTCAGCGAAGGTACGGCATACAGGGCCATAAAGGATGCCGAATCCAACGGCATAGTAAGTACAATACCGAGGGTGGGGACCGTAAGAATAGTAAAGATAGATAAAAAGAGTGCTGAGGCTCTCACATATAAGGAAGTTGCAAATATCGTAGGGGGCACTATACTTGGCGGCAGGGAAGGCCTCTCAAAACATCTGAATAAGTTCATCATAGGAGCGATGACTGTCGATGCGATGAAAAAATATATTTCTCCTGGGAACCTTTTAATCGTCGGAAACAGGGAAGAAGCTTTCAAATTGGCCCTTGAAAATGGATGCGCGGTGCTCATAACCGGCGGATTTGGATGCTCAAATAATATCAAGGAACTCGCGAATACAAAAAAACTTCCTATAATTTCTTCTTCCTATGATACTTTTACGATTGCTACCATGATAAATAAAGCCATATCGGAGAGGCTTATAAAAAAAGACATAATACTTGTGGGTGACATAATGAATCCAGACCCCGTATATCTGTATTCTGCGGATACTATAAAAGCATACAGGGAACTGACAGTAAAAACCAAGTATGATAAATTTCCCGTGCTGGATGACAGAAACCGGGTGGTCGGAATAATATCATCAAAGGATATAGGCGAATCGGTAAAAGATCATGAGCAGATAGGCAAAGTAATGACAAAAAATCCTGTTACCGTGGGCAAAAATACTTCCGCTGCCTATGCATCTCATATAATGGTCTGGGACGGTCTTGAGCTTATACCGGTTGTAGAAAATAAGAGGCTTGTAGGCGTAATAGGGCGGACGGATATAATGAAAGCTCTGGAAAGCATGTCAAAGCAGACTCACTTGAGTAAAACATTTGATGATATGATAATAAAAAGTTTTCAATGTGGATATTTTGATGACGGTATAATCTTGAAGGGGAAAATAGTGCCTGAAATGTATAGTTCAACCGGATCCGTGAGTTCAAGTATCCTTATGATGCTGATGTCTATAGCCTGTACATCAGCATTAAAGCATAAAAATCATAACATTTTCCCTGATAGTTTTGTAGTATATTCCATAAAACCGATACCTCTTGAAAGTGAAATATCGATTAAGGCGACAGTCATAGGTTCAGGAAAAAATTTTGCGAAAGTGGACGCGGATATTTATGGCAGTGACGGGTCCCTTTATTTAAAAGGCATGATGTCCGTAAAAATTATGAAATGTAAATAATAGTAAATTTAGTAAAATATTTTTAAATTTTTAGAGGAATTTCCCATGCAATTGTAGAATAAAATACTCCATACCATAATATGTAAATCGGAGGGGTATTATGATTGAAGCATCGGAAAGAGAATATTCCGTAGGAGAAGTTGCGGAAATATTGAAAGAAGAAATATATAATCTAAGATACTGGCAAAAGGAATTGGGGCTTCCGGACAGGCGAAACGAGATGAACCAGAGGATTTATACCCAGGATGATATAAACAGGTTTAAATTTATAAAAGAACTCAGGGAAAACGAAAAGCTGAGTCTGAAAGCTATAAGGAAAGTCCTTAGAAAGACTGGTATAATAATCAATGAAGAGACGGCGGCAACAAATGATGTCGCTGTAGTAGGCGTGAATAATTATACCGCAGCGGTGGACAAACTCAAAGCAGATCTCGTAGGTGAGATTAAAAAGACGATGGACGATAAGAATGACGAGCTTAAACAGGAGATAGACGATTTGAAAGAAAAAATCGACTATCTGGAACAGGAGAGGAATTCAAAGATAGATCAGCTTATTGCCGAATGGAGAAAGAAAAATCAGAGAAAAGGCTTTTTCAGCAGTATTTTTAAATAGTTTGCAAAACGGGGATGGGAATTTTCCATCTTCTTTTTTTGATTTGATCGGATGCATCCTATTTATCACCCCTTATCACAACGGGCAATTATATGTGATATAATAATTTTTGTAAGGGAGGTGAATAGATAATGAAATTTGTTCACCTTCATGTTCATACGGAGTATAGTTTGCTTGATGGTTCGGCAAGGATAAAGGATCTGATATCGAAAGCAAAGGAACTCGGGATGGATTCTATTGCCATAACAGATCATGGTGCCGCCTACGGGGTTATAGAATTCTATAAAGAAGCTGTATCCCAGGGAATAAAACCGATAATAGGTTGCGAAGTATATGTGGCAAAACGGACTATGTACGACAAGGACCCGGGTATAGATAGCGGCTATTACCATCTTGTACTTCTGGCAAAGAACATGGAGGGCTATAAAAATTTAATAAAACTCATTTCAAAGGGATTTATAGATGGATTTTATTATAAACCCAGAGTTGACCATGATTTGCTGAAGCGGTATTCAAAGGGTCTTATTGCGCTGAGTGCCTGCCTTGCAGGTGAAGTCCAGACATACATAACAAACGGGGACATAAAGGGAGCGGAATCTTCGGCTCTTTTATACAAGAGTATATTCGGGAAGGATTTCTACCTTGAACTTCAGGATCATGGAATAGAAAAGCAGAAAAAAGTAAATGAAGAATTGATAAAGATGTCAAAGAAACTGTCCATACCGTTAGTATGCACAAATGATGTCCACTATCTGACCAGGGCCGATGCAAAGGCACACGAGGTTCTTTTATGCATACAGACAGGAAAGACCATGGATGATGAAGACAGGATGAGATTTGAAACAGATGAATTTTATCTGAAATCTCCTGAAGAGATGTCGAAGCTTTTTGAATATGTACCTGAAGCTATAGAGAATACCGTAAAGATAGCTGATGAATGCAATATCAAAATAGAATTCGGGAAGCATCATCTTCCCAAGTTTGATGTTCCAGAGGGCAAAAATGCCGTAGATTATTTAAGAGAACTTTGCCATGCGGGAATGAAAGAAAGGTATGGGAATAATCCTCCGGATAATATAAAAAACAGGCTCAATTATGAGCTGAGCGTTATAGAAAAAATGGGATTCGTAGATTATTTCCTAATAGTATGGGATTTTATAAGATTTGCCAGGGAACATGGCATTATCACAGGGCCCGGACGTGGTTCCGCAACCGGGAGCATGGTCGCATACTGCCTTGGGATTACCAAGATCGACCCTATAAAATACAACCTCGTTTTTGAGCGTTTTTTAAATATCGAAAGAGTCTCAATGCCTGATATCGATTCGGATTTTTGTTATGAAAGACGCCAGGAGGTTATAGATTATGTCATCTCAAAATACGGAAAGGACAGAGTTGCACAGATAATAACATTTGGAACGATGGCAGCGAGGGCAGTGATACGTGATGTCGGAAGGGCATTGAACTTTCCGTATTCAGAAGTCGATGGCATAGCCAAGATGATACCATTTGAACCCGGCATGACAATAGATAAGGCTATGAATATGAATCCGGAGCTTAAAAAAATGTACGAACAAGATGAGAAGATTAAGCTTCTGATAGATATATCGAAGACTCTTGAAGGGCTTCCGAGGCACAGTTCAACGCATGCCGCCGGAGTTGTCATTGCGGCGGCGCCGGTAGACGAATTCGTCCCTCTTGCCAGAAACGATGATACGATAGTTACCCAGTATACAATGGGAACATTAGAGGAACTTGGACTTCTGAAAATGGATTTTTTAGGGCTGAGGACGCTTACGGTCATAAGAGACGCAATTGAAATGATAAAAGCTGATAAAGGTATAGATATCAACCTTGACAAACTGGATTATAACGATCCGAAAATTTTCAAAATGATAAGCGAGGGAAATACCCAGGGAGTGTTTCAAATAGAGTCCAGCGGCATGACGCAGTTTATGAAGGAGCTAAAACCTGACAGCTTTGAGGATATAATAGCGGGCATAAGCCTTTTCAGGCCGGGTCCTATGGCCGAAATACCCAAGTATATTGAAAACAAGAATAATCCCGAACGTATCAAATATAAGGTTACGCAGCTCAAACCTATTCTGGATGGAACATACGGATGTATGGTTTATCAGGAACAGGTTATGCAAATAGTGAGGGATGTAGCAGGTTATTCCATGGGAAGAGCGGATCTTGTGAGAAGGGCGATGGCAAAGAAAAAGCACAAGGTCATGGAAGAAGAGAGAAAAAACTTTATATACGGCATTGTCGATAAGGATGGCAATGTAACGGTACCCGGCGCTGTCAGAAACGGAATAAGCGAAAAGGATGCAAATGACATATTCGACCAAATGACGGACTTTGCAAGCTATGGGTTTAATAAATCCCATGCTGCGGCATATGCGGTGGTTGCATATCAGACGGCATACCTCAAAAGATATTATCCTGTGGAGTTTTTTGCAGCAATGCTTACCAGTGTTATGGGTAATAACGATAAAGTAGCTTTTTATATCAAATGCTGTAAAAAAATGAATATAAGCGTGCTTCCTCCCGATATAAATGAAAGCGATGTAACATTTACAGTATCCGGCGGCAAGATAAGATTTGGCCTGGCCGCTGTGAAAAGTGCAGGCAAAAATGCGATCGCTTCCATAATTACGGCAAGAAAAGACAAGGGAAAGTTTCAGAGCTTTACGGATTTTTGCCGGAAAGTAACAGGGGGAGATTTGAATAAAAAGGCTGTTGAGAGCCTTATAAAGGCGGGTGCATTTGATTCCCTCGGGCATTACCGTTCACAGCTTTTGTCTATATATGAGCAGGTTATAGACAGTATAAGTCAGGATAAAAAGAGGAATATAGACGGGCAGATAAGCCTGTTTGATACGGTAGGCGAAAAGAATGACTCAATAAAGGATATTGTACCGGACATCAGTGAATTTGGCAAAAAATATTTACTTGCCATGGAAAAAGAGATGACAGGTCTTTATCTTAGCGGTCATCCTCTTGACGAATATAGTATGGAGCTTGAAAAATATACGACTATCAATACATCTGAAATAATGCCTGCCGATAGTAATGAATATAATGGCGATGCGATCCAGCAAAGTATTTTTCAGTTGGATAATAAAAAAGTGACGATGGGTGGAATAATAACATCTGTAAAGATAAAAGCGACAAAAAATAATACCCTGATGGCCTTTATCATGCTTGATGATATGTATGGATCCATAGAAGTCTTAGTATTTCCGAAAGTATATGAAAAGTACAACAGGCTTGTGCAGGAAGACAGCTTTGTGCTCATAAAAGGAAGACTTAGCATAAGGGAGGAAGATACACCTAAATTGCTGGCGGAAGATATTAAGCAGCTTCAAAAAAGTGACGAAATAAAAGGTACGAAACTATACCTGAGAATACAATCCGACAGGTATAGCATGACAATGCCCGGAGTGAAGCGCATTCTGGCCTTTTACAAGGGTGATACGCCCGTATATTTATGCGTTGAGGATATAAAAAACAGTAACAAAACAGTAAGTATAGCAAGCAGAAGTTTATGGGTGAAAATAGATCAGAATATGCTAAAAAAATTATACGGCATTTTGGGCAAAGAAAATGTAAAGGTATGTTAGATTTTCTTGAATAAATAGACAAAATCTATTAAAATATTATGGGGTATTTTTTTATATTATAATCAGGCTACTTTAAGGGGGCCCTGAATTGTGTGGACAGTAATATATGTAGCTCGCTGCAGGCAAGGGGCAAAGGAATTGAAAAATATGCTGGCTAATCAGGGAGTATTTGTAAAAACCCGTCAAATAAGCAGAAATAAAAATAATGACGGACTTCATGAAATACTTGTTCCTGAGACAGAAGTTGAAGATGCATGTATTATATTGGAACAATTAAAAAAGGATTATTAAACGGATAAATTCCGTCAAGAGAAAGGTGAATAATATGAAAACAATTGGTGTATTAACAAGCGGCGGAGACGCCCCAGGGATGAACGCAGCCATAAGAGCTGTCGTTAGGTCGGGGATCGATAAGAATTTAAAGGTAATGGGAATAAGGCGTGGATATGATGGGCTGATAAACGGTGAAATAGTAGAAATGAACAGGTCATCTGTTTCAGATATTATTCAAAGAGGCGGAACAATCCTCCGCACTGCAAGAAGCGAGGAATTTAAGACCGATGAAGGCAGAAAAAAAGCAGCAAACATTTTGAAAGTATTTGGAATCGAGGGCATTGTAATAATAGGGGGAGACGGATCTTTCAGGGGGGCGCAGAAACTTTCCGAACTTGGCTTTCCCTCTATCGGCGTACCCGGTACGATAGATAATGACCTTGCATATACCGATTATACCATAGGATTTGACACGGCCGTGAATACTGTGCTTGATGCGATCAATAAACTCAGGGATACATCGACTTCCCATGAAAGAATAAGTATAGTGGAAGTGATGGGCAGACACTGCGGTGATATTGCGCTGTATGCTGGACTTGCAGGCGGAAGCGAAAATATAATCGTGCCCGAGGTTGAGTTTAACATAGACGAAGTATGTAAATCCATACTTGAAGGGAAGCTAAGAGGAAAACTTCACAGCATAATAGTAGTTGCCGAAGGCGTAGGGCATGCAAACGAGATAGCAAAAAGTATCGAAGAGATTACAGGATTGGAAACAAGGGCGACGATACTTGGGCATATTCAAAGAGGCGGAAGCCCGACTGCTTTTGACAGAATACTTGCATCCAGACTTGGAGCTAAGGCAGTAGATCTTTTATCCGAAAATGCTTCATCAAGGGTGGTAGGAATAAGAGGCAATAAGATTGTGGATGTAGATATCAATGAAGCTTTGGATATGAAAAAGGAAATCGATTATGATCTTTTAGAACTTGCCCGTGTTCTGTCGATGTAGGTAGGCTTTTATGAAGAAGACAAAGATTATCTGTACAATAGGTCCTGCGAGCGAGGATCCCAAGATCATTGAACAGCTCATAAAAAGCGGTATGAATGCAGCAAGGCTTAATTTTTCCCATGGCGACCATGATGAACATGGAAGCAGGATAAAAAATATAAAAATGCTCAGGGAAAAGCTCGACTTGCCTGTAGCCATCATACTTGATACAAAAGGTCCTGAGATAAGGACGGGTATATTCAAACAAGGGCGGGTAGAGCTTAATGAAGGTCAGCCTTTTACATTTACTTCGAGAGAAGTAGAAGGCGATGAAAAAATATGCAGTGTTTCGTATAAAAATTTGCCATATGATGTTAAACCCGGTGATACGATACTTGTAGATGACGGGCTTGTAGGTTTTAGAATTGACGGCGTAGATGATTGCTGCGATATAAAATGTACCGTATTAAATGGAGGCATCATAGGAGATCATAAAGGTATAAATCTGCCTGGAGTAACCATAAATTTACCTGCGATGACAGAAAAAGATGTGGATGACATATTATTTGGGATAGAAAACGGCGTGGACATAATTGCAGCGTCTTTTGTACGCAGTGCTTCAGATGTGCTGGCCATACGGAACCTGGTTGAAAACAACACCAAGGATAAGATACTGATTATCTCGAAGATAGAAAACCGTGAAGGTGTATCAAACATCGATGAGATCATAAAATGTTCGGACGGCATAATGGTAGCGAGAGGGGATCTTGGAGTTGAAATTCCGGTTGAAGAGGTACCGCTGGTACAGAAGATGGTCATACAAAAGTGCAATAAAGCTGGAAAGCCTGTAGTTACAGCTACGCAGATGCTTGACTCGATGATCAGAAACCCAAGGCCAACGAGAGCTGAAGCGACTGATGTCGCGAATGCCATTTTTGACGGTACCGACTGTATAATGCTTTCAGGGGAAACTGCAAACGGGCGTTATCCTGTCGAATCTGTCAAGACTATGGCAAGGATCGCGGAAAAGACTGAATCTGCATTGAATTATGAAGAAATGCTCGAGAAAAGAAAGATAACAGGTTGTGTAAACGTACCCGATGCTATCAGCTATGCTGCATGTACAACAGCATCGGAACTTGGAGTGAGTGCAATAATAACGACTACAATGACGGGGGCTACTGCAAAAAGAGTGTCCAAATTCAGGCCAAAGCAGCCTATTATCGCAGTTACGCCTTCATGGAGCGTTGCGAGAAAGCTTTCAGTCGTATGGGGAGTCTATCCGGTATTGACACAAAAGGTTAAAACATCGGATGAAGTTATAAATGTATCTGTCAATCGCGCACTTGAGACCGGATTCATAAAAAAAGGCGAACTTGTTGTAATTGCTGCTGGCATACCGGTTGGTCTGACGGGAGCGACAAATATGATAAAAGTGCATATGGTTTGAGGAATGTAATTAAATATATTTGGTAAAAACATAAGAAAAATCGGAAAGAGTTTATCCTCAGGCGGTGAGAATATGTATGTAAATGAAATAAGCTTTCGGGTGAGATATTCGGAAACAGACCGTATGGGTATTGTTTATCACCCGAATTATTATATATGGTTTGAAATAGGCAGAACGGATTATATGCGCTCCCTTGGCTGTAATTATAGAGATATAGAGGAAAAGGGCATACTTCTTCCTGTAATTGAAACGCATTGTTTCTATAAAAAGCCTGCAAGGTATGATGATGTTGTAACAGTAAAGACGGCACTCAAGGAATTTAAAGGTGTTAGATTGTCTTTTGATTATGAAATATATAATCAAAAGACCGAGTTGTTGTCTTATGGATATACTGTACAAGTATTCGTTGATAAAAACTTAAAGCCTGTTAACATAAAAAAGGTTATGCCGGATATTTATTATAAATTAATTTCAAATAAATAGATTTTGAGGAGATAATTAAATGATTAATTTATGGGAGGGGAAGATTCCAGGATTTGATCCTGAAATATCCCCGGAAATACCGTCTATCACACCATATTTAATAGATAAAAACAAGCCCTTGCCGGTAATTATTGTAGTTCCCGGAGGAGGCTATACTATGAGGGCCGATCACGAAGGGGCGCCTGTCGCGCGCTGGTTGAACGGCATAGGCATATCTGCGTTTGTTTTAAATTACAGAGTCGCACCTTACAGACATCCATATCCTTCAATAGATGCAAAACGGGCGATAAGGCTCGTAAGGCATAATGCAAACAGATGGAATATTGACCCAAAGAGAGTTGGGATACTTGGATTTTCAGCGGGTGGACATGTGGCTGCGACAGTTGGTACATATTTTAAGGAGAACGGTATAATAGAGGGTGATCCCGTGGATAGAGAGGGTTCAAAGCCTGATGCCATGATACTTTGCTACTCCGTAATAACTTTTGGAAAATTCAGGCATGATGGTTCTATGGTAAACCTGATCGGAAAAAATCCCGATGAAAATTTAAGGCATGATTTATCATGCGAAAATATGGTAAACGAAAAGACTGCTCCTACTTTTTTGTGGCATACTTCAAATGATTCGTGTGTTCCCGTTGAAAACAGCCTGCTTTTTGCGAGCGCGCTCAGTAAAAATAAGGTGCCGTTTGAAATGCATATATTCCCGAAAGGCGATCACGGACTTGGCCTTGCAAAGGGAGTATATGAAGTGGAAGACTGGCCGCATCTATGTGAGAAGTGGCTGAGAAGTATAGGATTCTAGATGGCACAGTTCATGCGGCAGTCATATCGATGCCGCATGAACTGTGCTTATTCATTGGACGAAAACAATATTGTATTTTACTTAGCCGATTTTTTTAAAATGTTTTGGCCTTTTCAACTGCTTCTTCTATTGCTTTTTCGACTTCCTTTTCAATATCTGTACCGATGACATCAAGTTTTTGCGCTGAAATGGTAATAAAATCTTTAATCCCTAGAAAACCGAATATCGTCCTTAAATATCTGTCTCCCATTTCCCATTCATTAAAAGGTTCGGCAGAATATTCGCCGCCCCTAGAGGTAATATTTATCATTTTCTTACCACTGCACAATCCAACCGGCCCTTCGGCAGTATATTTAAATGTAATTCCGGTTACGCAAATATAATCGATATAGGCTTTTAATATGGCAGGAATGCCTAGATTCCACATAGGCTCGGCGATTACATATTTATCCGCTTCCAAAAACTGAAAAGCGTATTTTAATATGGGGTGGTTTTTACCCTCACCGGATTTAGGCCTGTGAAGTTCATCCAAATTTCCCTGGGGTAAGAATTTTATCCCCTCTTTGTATAAATCTAAAGTGATAACGGTATCTTGCGGGTGATATTTTTTATAACTTTCAATAAAACTGTCCGAAATCCTATAAGTCCTCGATATACCCTCGGGCCTTGCATTTGCTTTGATGTATAATACTTTAGCCATTTTTTTCATTGCCCCCAAACTATTTTTGTATATATATTTCCCATAAAAACAATTATATAGTATTTTCCGTATTTTTCAAGTTCCGGATATAACGGATATCATCGCTAGATAATTTTCGATAGGCACATATTCAGGCACGCTGTTTCCGGTTCCGAGGGCATAACCGCCACGATCTTGTGCCCTTTCAATCATAGCGCGGGAGCGTTTTTTTATTTCTTCAGGAGTTGAATGGCAAACAAAATTGACATCGATTCCTCCGAGCACTGCAATACGAGGATTATATTTCTCGTAAAAATCCTCGACAGGCATTATTTTATCCTCATATGAATGTTTTGCGTCATATTTCATATCTTCAATCATATCTTCCATCACATTTTTTAAGTTTCCACAGGAATGAAGTATCGCGGGCTTCCCCGCAGAATGTGCTGTTTGCACTATTTTTTTATGCCACGGGAAAACATACTTTCTGAGGTGCTTGGGGTTTAGCAATGTTGATGTGTTAAAACCCCAGTCATCATTGGAAATCAAAGCACCTACAGAATCAAAGGTGGAACAAATCTCATAATATCTGAGCAGCTTTGAACCTACCGCGTCAAATATATCCTGTACAAGTTCAGGATCTTCAAAGAGCATATAGCAAAGGTTGTCATATCCCACAAGGCTCGTTACATTTTCAAGTACTCCGCCTGGTCCCCATACAATCAGCTTCATGCCATCGGGTAAATCGTTCTTTATTTTATCGAGCCAAGTATAATCATAGTCTTCAGGATTTTGCCATTTATACTTTTCAAAGCTTTCCCTGTCATGGATGACGGAACCTTCATTGAGGGATATCGTTTTCCCGTGATGTATCGAGCCTGCAGGGAAAGAAAAATCAGACCCCTTAACATCGGCATAGTCATAACCCGCATTTTTAAAGGCATCGACTAAAAATTTATTATATTTTAACTTATCCTCATACTCCGGTACATATCCTGCAAGCAATCTGTATAGCTTATCATTTAAAAAGAATTCGAAGAGCGTGGGTCGATCGGGAACTTTCTTGTTTAAAACTTTTAACAGATTATTGAAATCAGGTTCGCGCATAATATACCTCCCCATGTAAATTTATTTACATTTTTGAAGCTGTTTCATCGGATGCATTTTTATATTTGAAGAATATTATTCCAATCATTAAGCTCGAAGTATACAGAAGTCTGCTATCCTGTTTCGGGAAAGGGAATTATCAAGTAAATAAGATTAATGGCTTATTGATATTTGACAATAAGCCATTAAAAAAGTTTAAAAAGTTAGTGTGTGCCTGTAACATCTAATGTTCTATTTGCACTGGTCTTTTTGACAAATGTGGACGTTTTTATTCTTTCCTGAAGTTTTTCATAGAACAAATCTTCATCCACAGGTATATCGACCCACTTGTCCGTCCATGCCGAGAGGTGCATTGCGTTTGAAATCTGAAGGCCGTTTATGCCTTCGATTCCAGGGGCAATTAATTTTGTGCCATGGAGTATTGCATTTGTCCAGTTCTTCAATATTCCAACATGCTGTTCGCCAGTACCGTTCACTGGTATTTCGCACTTCCAGCACTCGGGTTCTCCAAATCCACCTGTGTATTGTCTGTTGAATTGTCTTTCAGGAGTACGCAGACGCCAGAATGTCAACTTTCCATCCTCGATTACGACTTTGCCTCTGTCTGCAGATACTTCAAGACGGTTTGAACCGGGGCAATCTCCGGTACTTGTAACGAATATGCCTGTCGCTCCGTTTTCATATTCGACATATGCTGTTACATCGTCTTCAACTTCTATGTCATGGTACTTGCCAAATGACATGAATGCACGCACTCTTTTGGGCATTCCGCATGTCCATTGCCATAAATCCAGTTGATGCGGATCCTGGTTCAATAATACTCCTCCGCCTTCGCCTGCCCATGTTGCACGCCATCCGCCCGAGTTGTAATAGCTTTGCGGACGATACCATGAAGTTATTATCCAGTTTGTCCTTTTTATTTCGCCAAGTTCTCCAGATCTCACAAGGTCGCGTAATTTTTGATAAAGCGGATTCGTCCTCTGGTTGTACATTATTCCGAATACCCTATCGCTTTTTAAAGATGCCTCATTCATTTCCCTTACCTGTTTTGTATAAACTCCTGCAGGTTTTTCAGTGAGCACATGAAGACCATGCGCAAATCCCTTTATGGCAAGGGGGGGATGAAAATAATGAGGTACCGCGATAATTACGGCATCGATAACTTTAGCATCAAAAAGTGCATCTGCATTATCAAATAATTTAACTTTATCACCCAGGGTTTCCTTGGCCCATTTTAATCTTTCAGGGTTTATATCGCATACAGCGGTAAGCACTGCATTGGGCACCTTACCCTGTATCAGATTTTTTGCGTGGCTGCTTCCCATATTTCCAATGCCTATTATACCAATTTTAACTTTGTCCATCTTCTAAAACCTCCCTTATTCAAATTCAGCAGGCTGCTCTATTTCTTTTAAAATTTTTAACAGAGCGCTTAAGGCGATACTGAACATTTTCGCCCCATCACCCGATGTATCATCTATTTTTGCATCATGCTCCAGGGCTGAAAAACCTTTAAATGATGCAAGGTGCGGCTCTATCGTCAAGAAGCCCTCATAACCTGTATCCTTAAGCTTCTTTAGGATTTGTTTTACATTTCCGTCGCCATATCCCGACGGTACAACGCCGTGGTTACTGTATAATGCATCCTTTATATGCATATGCACGATATAATCTTTCAAAAGATCATATGCGTCAGGATATGTTTTAACATCACATTGTATAAAATTAGCCGGGTCGAATGCAGCCTTTACGATGCCGGAGTCGATGGATTTTAGAATATCAAGGCATCTTTCGGCCGTATCTCCGTATATTTCCTTTTCATTTTCATGGAGAAGTATAACTCCCTCTCCCTCAGCCGCTTTTACGAATTCCCCCCATCTTCTTAAAACTTCATCCCTGTACTTCTCGGGAGGTTCGCCTTTTGGCATAAAGAAGCTAAACATCCTTATATATTTTGTGCCAAGGATCTTTGCAATTTGAACCGTATGTTTGAAAAGCTTAAGATGCGGTTCAAATTCATCCTTTATACCTATTTTCCCTATAGGGGAACCTACCGCTGAGATGCCGAATCCCCTTTTATCCAATTGCTTTTTTATATCGTTTACTTCATCGAGCGAATAATCAACTATGCATTTTCCGTTTACTCCGCGCATCTCTATATATTTGATGCCATATTTATCAAGCACATCCATCTGAGCTTGCAAATCCGGAGCAATCTCGTCCGCAAATACGCTTAAGACAAATTTTGCCATGAACTGTACCTCCCGGATGTTATACTAATTTCTCCAAATATTTAAAGCTCATATCTAAGCTGTCAAATGGGTTTCTAAAGCTTGTATCCTGTTCAACTGCATACCATTTTACGCCGGTTTCCCTGCAGGCTTTTAAAATCTCGGGCCAATTGAGGTTACCCTGGCCTATTTCGGCAAAAACCTGTTTATCGTCTACAATTGCAAAATCCTTAAGATGTACGACTTTCATGCGTCCCTTTACCTTATGAATCCAGTCAACTGGATTTGCGCCTCCAGCCTGGACCCAATATGTATCTATTTCAAAACCAAACGCATCCGGGTCCGATTCGTTTAATAATATCTCAAGTCCTATTGTACCGTCGAATTTTTCAAACTCAAATTTATGATCGTGATAAATGAAGTGAAGTCCATTATCAGCTAATCGCCTTCCAATTTCCGAAAATTCCTTGGCGAATTTTGTGAATCCTGCCGCATTTCTTTCATATTCACGGGGCATAGATCCAATCCCTACGTATTCGCATCCCCATAATTTGTGTTCCTTGATAACGGCGCTGAGGTCGTTTTTAAAACGTTCAAAAGGCGTATGGGTTGCACAAATCTTTAAACCTAATTCATCCGTAATGTCCTTTAATCTTTCAGGTTCGATTGGGCCGATTCCTGAAACCTGCACGGCATTATAGCCTATTTTTTTTACCCTTTCCAAGCTCTTTTTAATATCCTCAGGAGTTTTCATGTAATTTCTCAGTGTATAAAGCTGAGCTGCGATAGAATCTTTGTTCATACTTATTCCTCCTAAAAATTATATTATTTATGGAATGATTTTGGATTAATAAATAATCCTCTTCCTTCATTATTATATTGCTTTTTGTGGTATTTTGAAAGAAAAAGTTTATATAGTACTTCGATTTGTAATATGAACTTATGTTATTTTGAGCACTCATTCGTCGCTCAAAATAACATAATCCTATTTATGCCTGATTTCAGATTGCGAATTGAAGTTATATAGTATCTAAAATTTGTGATTCGCCAAACTTTCGGCCCCAATTTGCACTTGTGATGGGGATGCATTTTTTATATTTGAAGAATATGTATATTTATATTGAAAAATACTGGATATTTGTATAATATAAAAATGAAATTGTTTCTGAATGGAATATTAAAAATTTATGTTATCATGTGAGGAGGTAAACTATGGAAAGAGTTAATATTTCTTTTAAGGAGTTCAATGTAAATGTTTTTGATTTAATAAACAGCGGACTTTTGCTTACAGCCGGCGATTTCAAATCAGATTCGTACAACACAATGACAATAGGCTGGGGCAGTCTGGGAATAATGTGGGGAAAACCTTTTATACAGGTAGTTGTGCGTCCCACTCGCTATACCTACGGATTTATGGAAAAGTACGGCTCGTTTACAGTCTGCGCGCTGCCTCTTGAAAAATACAGGAAGGGACTTAACTTCATGGGCTCAAGGTCCGGACGTGATATCGATAAAATAAAGGAAACAGGGCTGACCGTAATCCCATCGCATGTAATCGACGCCCCTGCATTTGATGAATCCGAGCTTGTAATAGAGTGCAAAAAGATATACAGCGATGATTTTAAACCGGAGAAGTTCATGGCAGATTATATTGCCAAGTGCTATAACAATGACTACCACAGATCATATTTTGGAGAGATTGTTTCCATAGAAGGGATTAAAAAATACTGCAAATAATAAAACATTTTTGAAAGGGTGATATATTTATGGTACCGGTTAATAATAACTGCGAGACGAAGTTGGCTAAGATCAGACCATGGGATGAAGGAACTCCCAGAATAACATGTCCTCATATATTCGGCACAAAAGCTGGAGCTTCTACGGTTTTCCCGATAACTGCCTTGGGAGAAAGGCCCCTTAAATTTACAGCCGAGGGATTGCCGGAGGGATTGACTTTAAATGAAAATACAGGAGTAATTAGCGGCAAGACTAAAAAAGAAGCTGATGGTATCGTAAAGATAACCGTCCAAAATGGCATAGGTGCCGACAGCATAAAGCTTAGGATAATCGCAGGTGATAATATTGCTCTGACACCGCCCCTGGGATGGAACAGCTGGAATTGCTTCGCCCTGAAGGTAAGCGATGATAAGGTAAGAAAAGCAGCCGATGCGATGGTTTCATCAGGACTTGCGGCCCACGGCTTTACATATATCAACATAGATGACGGATGGCAGGGAGAAAGAGGAGGAGAGTTCAACGCCATACAGGCCAACAAGAAGTTTCCTGATATGGAAAGGTTATGCGACTATGTACATTCTCTAGGCTTAAGGATCGGGATTTATTCGACGCCATGGGTTAAATCTTATGGAAATGGCAATGGTTGTTCGGATGGAGAGTGTGAACGTTATTTTGACAAGAGAAATCTGGATAGAGGATGGTACTTTGGAAAAAATAAATATATGAAAGGTGAAGCTCTGCAATGGGCTAAATGGGGGTTCGATTATTTGAAATATGACTGGCATCCATGGGAAGTCAGGGATGTCAAAGAGATGCATGATGCCCTGAAAGAATCCGGCCGCGATATCGCATACAGCCTTTCAAATAGTGCTCCATTTCAGGATGCAGTGCAATGGGCCGGCCTTGCAAATTGTTGGAGAACAACCGGTGACATAACGGATACGTGGGAGAGCATGAGCCGCATAGGCTTTTCCCAAGACAGATGGACGCCTTATAGCATGCCGGGTCACTGGAATGATCCTGATATGCTGGTAGTAGGAAAACTGGGTTGGGGCGATGTAAGGGAAAACAGGCTCACTCATGATGAGCAGGTTACCCATATTACATTGTGGGCGCTGCTTGCAGCTCCGCTTCTTATAGGATGCGATCTTACCCAGTTAGATGATTTCACTTTGAGGCTTTTGTGCAATGATGAAGTGCTCTCGATAAGCCAGGATATGCTGGGAAGACAGGCTCACTGTCTAAGAGAGATAAGAGAGACCGACGATGATGGAAATGTTGTTCATCACAGTTCTGTGTATGTTAGGAAGCTTTATAGCGGTAATATTGCCGTAGGACTTTTTAACCGTTCGGAAAAATCCGATACAGTTTCTTTTACATGGAAGGATCTTAAAATAAACGGCCGAAAGAGGTTGAGAAATGTCTGGGCAAATGAGGATATCGGCAATTTTGACAAAGAGTTTGCGATTGGCGTACCGGCGCATGGTGCACAGTTTATTCTGATAAATATGTAGGGATGATTATTTCAGGTCTTATTTATGCTAAGGAGAAATCTACATTATGGGACTTTTGGGCGGCTATTTTAAAATAATGCTTAGTTCATCGGTTATTTACTTATTTATAATTATTGCGATACGACTTTTCGGGAAAAAGGAACTGGCCCAGCTCAGCGTAATTGACCTTGTATTTATATTGCTTATAAGCAATGCTGTACAAAATGCGATGGTTGGCAGCGATTCCACGGTAGGAGGAGGAATCGTCGCCGCCGCTTCGCTTTTTGCGATGAATTATGTATTAAAGCAGATACTTTATAAGTTTCCATGGTTTAGCAAAGTCATACAGGGTGAACCTATCATGCTTATATACAATGGAAAGCTCAGCACAAAAAATATGGAGAGAGCAAAGGTAACAAGAAGCGAACTTATGGAAGCGATAAGGGAGCATGGCGTATCGACCATAGAGGAAGTCGACCTTGCCATATTCGAAGTTGACGGAAATATAAGCATACTTTCTAATGAATTTAAAAACAGAACTGTAAAAAAGCGGCGGCTTAGAAAACAGGAGACAAAGGAATAAAAATGTTGTATTTCGCCTGTTCTACCTTGCATTAAATTTTTTTAAATTTTATAGTGCTTACCATAAGATATGAAAAGAGGAGCATAAGTATCGCCGTAAGCCCTGTATGAATGCCTATTTTTTTTGTGGCTATGCCGTCCAAGGCCAATGCTGCGCCTGCAATTGTAATAGGGATCCCCGTATAAACATTGTCAACCTGTGTAATATTAAATCTTGCCAGCTTGTATGCCCCGCATATGGGGAAAATAAGCAAAATCAGATAGCCTATTATTCCAAGCCCCGACAGGGATAATTTCCATAATAATATGGCCGGCGCCGTACCAAGGGATATAATGTCTGATAGTGAATGGAGTTCCCTCCCGAGGCTACTTGCAGGACAGAATTTTCTTGAGAGCCTGCCATTATATCCGTCCAATAACGAGGCAAGCAGTATGAAAAAACATGAAAGCATAATTTTGCCGTTAATGCAAAATATAATCGAAATTATCCCAAGACTTAAATTTATATAAGCAAATATATTCCAAATAGAAAATTTATTCATCAGAAACCTCCCAACACATGTCGTGTTCTTTTTATTACCGTCGGCGGGAGACGGTAACAATTCTTAAGCCATATTATAAAATAAAGTTGTCATATTTACAAGTTTGGCTCTTGAGATTGTGGTATAAAGATCATTTGAAGAATATGCACCTTCTTTTGGCTGCAGGCCTTAGAACTTACAAAACTTGAATCTGGCGAATGAGTGTTCAAAATAACATAAGTTTAAATTACGAATTGAAAATTTTTAAGGTCGTGAGCTTAAAGACCGGGAAATATCCTTCAAATATAAAAAATGCACCCGTATGCGATTGATTTTTAGTATAAAAATGCCGCTATGATAAAAAATATAAGATGTAACAAATAATAATACAGAAGAGAGGAAGTATTTTTATGGAACTTAGGGATATAATGACAAAAGATGTTCAAAAGGTTGACAGGAATACGCCTGTCTCGCAGGTCGCCCAAATGATGAAGCAATATAATGTCGGATCTTTGCCTGTTTGCGATAATGATAAAGTCATAGGAATCGTAACAGACAGGGATATAGTGCTCAGGGGGATTGCGCCGGACGGAAATGCGTCAAATGTAACATGCGGCCAGCTTATGACAGAAAACCCGGTATTCGGCAGCCCGGATATGGACGTGAACGTCGCGGCAAAAATAATGGCGGAAAACCAGATAAGACGCCTGCCGGTTGTGGATAATGGTAAACTTGCAGGTATGGTTGCACTCGGAGATATAGCTTCAAAATCAAATCTTGTCGATGAAGCCGGGGATGCATTAAACGATATTTCAAAGCCCAGCAGGCCGGAGCTATAGTTTATTTCAGTGAGAATACTAAATTAGTTTATATTTATAACGGGTGCTCCAGATTATTTGAATAAAATAAACACCTGTATTAAACCGGGTTTTATACAGCCTGGTTTTTTATTTTTTAATTGGGTTTTGACTCTGCCCTGAACAGGTTTACATACCCTTAAGACTAGCTTAACGATTGGAATAATATTCTTCGAATAAAATATGCTCATATTAATAAGCTCAAGTTTTGCAACTGAAATTAAATTTTTACTTCGATTCGCAATATGAAATCGAAATAAATGACATAATCCAAATTACGAATTGAAGAAATTTTTACTATTTGCTTGTATGAATGTTAACTAACTAGTATTATATTGTTATGAATAAGCAATGGCTATGTCCACCATAATAATTGATAACAGATTGGTTATAAAATTAACTGCTGTAAAATGGGTGTACAAATGGTCTGGATGCATCCGCACTGATCTAAAGAAATATTACATGAAAGATATTGCGGGGTGTTAGTTTGAAAAAAGTGCGTTTAATTTATAATCCCGGATCCGGCGACAGAAGCTTCAAAAACAGGATCGATGAAGTTATAGACGATTTTCAAAGGGAAGAATATCAGGTCGTTCCATATAAAACCCTTGGTGTAGATGATATAGAATACGGAGTAAAACTCACCAAGTATGATAATTATACTTCCATTGCTGTGGCCGGTGGGGATGGCACTATAAACAGAGTCGTAAATGCCATGATAAAAAATGACATTAATCTTCCCATAGGAATATTTCCATGGGGGACGGCAAATGATCTTGCAGCTTATTTTGGGATTCCTCGTGATATTAAAAAATGCTGCAAATATATGATAAAAGGGAAAAGGAGGACAATAGACCTTGGCAAAATAAATGATAAATATTTTATCAATGTTGCCGCCGGAGGGCTCCTTACAGATGTATCCCAAAAAATAGATACCAACTTAAAAAATACTCTCGGCAAACTGGCATATTATCTGAAAGGCATAGAACAAATACCTAATTTCAAGCCCATACCCCTGCAGTTTACGACAAGGAATAAAACGCTAAATGCTGATGTATACCTTTTCATTGCATTTAACGGATGCTCCGCAGGAGGTTTTAATCTGCTCGGGAAAAATGCGGTTATCGATGATGGAAAATTTGACCTTATTGCAATAAAAGCGTGTAATATAATCGATCTTTTGCCTCTGTTTATAAAAATCCTGAGAGGCGAACATCTTCAGGATGATAATATCATCTATATCCGTGCTGATAAAATGAAGATAAACAGCAAATATAAAATAGAAACCGATATCGATGGAGAGGCAGGGCCGTTATTTCCAATAAGTTTGGAAATAGTTCCGAATATCATAGATGTCTTTGTTCCATAAGAATGTTTATTTTTTACGGCGGTCTTTCTTTCTGGTCTTTTCAGGCTTGATAAGGCACCTCCTGCCAAAGCCTATGAGGTCTTCTCGCCCTGCTTTCACAAGGGCGTCATGGACCAGTTTATAGTTTTTGGGGTCTCTGAATTGGAGAAGCGCCCTCTGCTCCGATTTCTCTTCGTAAGATCGTGGCACATAGACTTTCTCCATGGTCCTCGGGTCCACTCCTGTATAGTACATGCAAGTGGAGAGGCTTCCGGGAGTCGGGTAAAAATCCTGAACCTGTTCGGGATCATAACCCATATCGCGTATATATTCGGCAAGTTCTATGGCTGCGCCAAGGTCACATCCCGGGTGGCTTGACATCAAATATGGAACAAGGTACTGTTTTTTGCCAAGCTTTTTGTTTATTTCATTATATTTTTCAACAAACTTTTCATATACATTCCTGCCAGGTTTGCCCATTTTTTTAAGCACTTTGTCCGATATATGTTCAGGAGCAACTTTTAATTGGCCGCTTATGTGGTATTTGCAAAGCTCATAGAAAAATTCGCTGCTTTTATCATACAACAGATAATCATATCTTATGCCTGAACGTATAAAAACTTTTTTTATGCCGGGTATTTCCCTCAGCTTTTTTAATAATTTTACATAGTCGCTGTGATCTATATTGATATTTTTGCATGGAGTCGGGAAAAGACACTGCCTTTCCCTGCATACGCCGTATTTTTTTTGCCTGTTGCATGAAGGGTGTCTGAAGTTTGCCGTAGGGCCTCCAACATCGCTTATATATCCCTTAAAATCCTTATCGGCGATAAATGATTTCGCTTCTTTGATTATACTTTCATGGCTTCTCGGCTGTATTGTCCTTCCCTGGTGAAAGTTCAAGGCACAAAACGAACATCCTCCAAAGCATCCTCTGTGGCTTGTTATGCTGAATTTAACCTCTTTTATTGCAGGTACGCCGCCCTCTTTATCATATACGGGATGCGCACACCGCATATAAGGGAGACCGTAAACTTTATCGAGTTCGGGTGTGGATAGCGGAAATGACGGAGGATTTTGCACCAGGTATCTGTCTTCATGTTTCTGCACGATTGTTTTTCCGGTTATGGCATCCTGTTCTTCATACTGCGCCTTATAAGCTTTTGCATATAAAAGCTTATCTTTTGATACTTCCTCAAAAGAGGGAACTATAATATAATCTTTCAAAGCATCTATATTATTTGTTATATAGCACGTTCCTCGAATATCCTTAATATCGCTTATTTTATCGCCATATCTTAACAGGTCAGCGACCTGTATGATAGCTTTCTCGCCCATTCCGTATATTATAAGATCGGCTTTTGAGTCGAAAAGTATTGAACGCCTCACCTTGTTGTCCCAGTAATCATAATGTGCAAAACGCCTGAGGCTTGCCTCTATGCCGCCGAGGATTATGGGCACATCCTTGAATGCTTCCCTTGCCAGGTTTGCATATACGATATCCGCCCTGTCGGGCCTTCTGCCTGTTTTGCCTCCCGGAGAATAAACATCTTTCCTCCTACGCCTTTTTGATACGCTGTAATTATTGACCATGGAGTCTATGTTTCCTGATGAAATAAGCACGCCCAGCCTGGGTCTTCCCATGACTTTAATATTATCTACATTGTGCCAGTCAGGCTGTGGAATGATTCCCACTCTGAATCCCTTACTCTCAAGAAGCCTTGTTATAATTGCATGTCCGAATGAAGGATGATCTACATATGCGTCTCCGCTTATAAATAAAAAATCTATATAGTCCCACTTTCTCTTTTCCATATCCTCTCTGTTTACAGGTAAAAAATTTTTTTCCATGAAAATTACCTTCTGCCAAACTGCAAGGCCCTTTCTAACGATTTGAAATAAATACATTAATAATATAACACAATAATTCACTTTTATAAAACTATATGCAATAATCGGGTACGTTTTTATATCTGGCGAATAATCTTTATACACCCGTAATAATCAGTTCTGATTCGTAATATTAAATCAGGTATAAATAGGCTTATGTTATTTTGAGCAACGAATGAGTGTTCAAAATAACATAGGTTTATATTACATTGAAGCGATAATCAGGGCACATACATATTATTCCAATCGTTAAGCTCATTACGAATCGAAGTTTGAGCATATAATTTATTGAAGTTCAAAAAAGAGGCAGGTTTCAGGGCGTATGTTATAATTTTAATACGCCGAAAATTCAATATGCATGTTGATTCTGTAAAGGATTTGGTTTTCGGAGTTATAGGCGGCTCGGCGCTTTTAATGTATGGAGTCGAGCTTATGGGAAGCAGCTTTGAAAAGGCCGCAGGCGGATTTATAAAAAAGACATTGTCGATATTTGCAGGAAATCTTTTGAGCGCGTTTTTCACAGGGATATTTATAACTGCACTTGTACAAAGCAGCACGGCGGTTACAGTGCTTACGGTGGGGTTTGTCAACGCCGGGCTCATGAATCTTAACCAGGCTGTAGGAATAATATACGGGGCGAATATAGGGACGACGATTACAGCCCAGCTTATGGCATTGGATATAACGGAAGTATCGCTGCCGTTAATAGGAATAGGTTACATAATAATGATATCTTCAAACAAAAATCTGTTTAAGAATACTGGACGGGGTTTGATGGGACTTGGCATGCTTCTTTTAGGGCTAAGGCTAATAAATTCAGGAGTTCCTTTTTTGAAGTCGGATCCTTACATTATAAATTTTTTCAGGGTGTATGGTAACAATACGATCATATCCCTTATAATAGGGACGCTGCTTACAGCAGCCGTTCAAAGCAGCTCGGCGGTGATGGGTGTAACGATGATACTTGCCCGATATGATCTGATATCGCTTGGAGGCGCAATAAGCCTTATGATAGGCAGCAACATAGGTACCTGTGCGGCGGCCCAGCTTGCGGCAGCTACTGGGAATACCGCCTCAAAAAGGGCGGCATGGGCGCATACACTCTACAATATTATTGGAGGAATGGTTGCTATCATCGCAATTAAGCCGTTTATCACACTCGTACAGTTATTATCACCGGGTATGCCGATTGAAAGGCAGGTTGCAAATTCCCATACGCTTTTCAATGTTTTAAGCGCAATTGTTTTTCTGCCTGTAACCAAATATTATGTAAGGCTTATAGAGAACATTGTTCCCGATAGAAAAAATAATCGGTAAAATGAGATAAGAATGGTTACATTTTCATGATATATATTATATAATATCTATGAAAAAAATAAATAGAATTGTTAGGTGAGGCTCCTATGTGGATAAATGCTGCTGCCCTGAAACATCGAGAGATGCCAACTGGGTAAACAGGTATTGCCGGATTAAGGTTTTATCTAATGTAGCTTGCATTTAGCTAAAGTCATATAGTGCTAAAACTCAACGAGATAATTTGTTTTGAGTTTTAGAGCCTTGAGCAGGCTTATTTTTTTTAACAAAAAGTTCTGTTAAAGTGCCTTTTGAACGATAGAATGGCCGCTTATAAAAATTTTCCCTTTAACAGATCAAGCGCAAAAGGTGGTGGTTATGGATGGACGCCGGCCCCAGTCGAAGTATAAATTGTGTTCTTATTTCAAAAATTAATATTAAAGCGGAGGAGATGCTCGTCCATACACTTATCGATGAATAACTCCTCTGCCGTAAGGAGAGGATAATGTGAAAAGATTATTAAGCGTTTTTTTGAGCACTGTGCTTGACAATAAGTTATATGACAGCCAGAGCAATTCGGTTGGAAAAATAATAGATCTTGGAGTGCTTAACAATGAACAGATCCCGAGAGTTGCTGCCTTACGCATAAAAAAGGACAATGGAAATGTTATAGATGTTAATTACGGTTTCATAGATATTTATGAACAGGATAACGGCAAACTCCATATATCATGTGAAAAAACGAAGGAGTACAGGGGAGATAACCTTATATATTTGTCCAAGAAACTTCTGGATAAACAGATCGTAGATATAAATGGCAGAAAAGTTGTAAGAGTTAATGATTTAAAACTTGCAGAGTTAAATGGAGTTTTAAAAGTAATTGCTGTCGATGTGGGTTTTACCGGTCTTGTACGCAGGCTCGGCATGGGAAAATTTTTCATGGCGTTTGCAAGACTTTTTAATAGGACATTGCATGACAGGTTGATTACATGGGATAATGTTGAACCTTTAAAGCTTGATACAGACAAACTTACTTTGAATGTTTCTTATAAAAAGCTTTCAAAACTTCATCCCGCTGATATAGCCGATATACTTGAAAGCCTTGATACGAAATACAGGAACCAGGTATTTCAATCGCTCGATGATGAAACGGCTGCAAATACTCTCGAAGAGATCGACCCGGATATCCAGGCAGATATGCTTGACAGTTTAAATGAAGATAAGGCAAGCGGCATACTTGATAATATGGATAATGATGAAATAGCGGACATTCTGGATGATATGGAAGAGGAGAAAGCCGAAAAGCTACTTGATAATATGGAAGATGAAGATGCCAGCGAGATAAGGACGCTGATGAAATATGAGGAAACCAGGGTGGGCAGCATAATGAATACGGAATATGTATCATTCTCACCCGGCCTTACAGTTGAAGAGACTATCAACGAACTTAGAGAACTTAAGCCCCAATCGGATACGACATATTACCTTTATATTACCGATGGATTAAGGCGGCTGGTAGGAGTAGTCTCATTAAGGGATCTTATAGTTTCAAAACCGGATACAAAGCTATCCGAGATAATGAATCAGCAGCCTGTGTTTATTAGGGATACGGATACGCTGGATGAAGTTACAGAGCTTATAACCAAATACGACCTGCTTGCGGTACCGGTTGTCGATGAAAAAAATGTGCTGGTCGGCATGTGCATACTTGGCGACATAGTCGATGAAGTATTGCTGCCGAGATGGAAAAGACGGCTTAAAAGAGCCATATAGGTGGTGATACTGTGAAACCTGTTAAAAACGGTAAATTAAGAAATATAATACTTTTTCTGTCGGTTCTGGGTCCGGGCCTTATTACGGCAAATGCCGATAATGATGCGGGCGGAATCGCAACATACGCTCAGGTTGGCGCTGCATACGGATATAAATTACTATGGAGTCTTATATTGATTACGATAAGCCTTGGAATAGTTCAGGAAATGTGCTCCCGCATGGGGGCGGTTACGGGGAAAGGGCTGTCGGATTTAATCAGGGAACAGTTTGGAGTCAAGCTGACGCTATTTGCCATGGTAACGCTTCTGATAGCTAATATTACAAATATAATCGCTGATTTTGCAGGTATAGCAGCTTCTGCCGATTTGTTGCTGCCAGGCAATATCATGGGGATACCCGCCAAGTTTATTGTAGTTCCTCTGGTGGCCTTTTTTCTCTGGATGCTCATTATAAAGGGAAACTATAAGCAGGTTGAGAAGGCGTTTTTACTGCTGACGCTGGTATTCATATCATATGTTATATCGGGTGTGGCATTAAAACCCGATTGGGGACTTATACTTAAGAGTACTTTCGTGCCGACATTTGACTTTAAAGATTCGAAGTTTATATTGCTTTTCATCGGTACAATCGGTACGACTATAACTCCATGGATGCAGTTTTTCCTTCAGTCATCCGTCGTCGATAAGGGAATAAATATAAAAAATTATAAGTATGAAAAGGCCGAGGTCCTATTTGGAGCATTTATTACAGATTTTATATCTTTTTTTATAATCGTATCTACGGCTGCAGTTATATATTACAGAGTAGGACCAAGGGAAATACAGACTGCAGGAGATGCCGCCATTGCATTAAAGCCTCTTGCGGGGAATTATGCGTCTCTGCTGTTTGCCGTCGGGTTATTCGGAGCCTCGGTGCTTGCAGCAAGTGTTCTTCCATTGTCGACATCATATGCGATATGTGAAGCCTTCGGATGGGAGAGCGGCATTGACAAAAAGTGGAATGAAGCTCCGGTTTTCTTTGGGCTGTATACGGCATTAATAGCAGCAGGAGCTGGCATCGTGCTACTTCCTAAGATTAATTTAATCAAAATTATGCTGATATCCCAGGAAGTCAATGGAATATTGTTGCCTGTCATACTCGTTTACATGCTGAAGCTTATAAATAATAAAGAGCTCATGGGGGAATATGTGAATTCGAAGGGTTACAATATTGTAGCATGGACAACTGTGATATTTGTAATAGCGCTTACTTTGCTTTTGTTGTTTGTATCGATAGGGCAATTGCTTAAATGGTAAAAATAGGCACATGAAGTGTTTATTTTTTTTGTATTTTTTTTTGTATAAAACAAATAATAATCTCGAAGTTATTTAGAGCGGTAAACGATGCTCTAAAATATGTAAAGGAGGAATACAATGGCAGCAAATCAGTTATCTCAAAAGGATCTTCATATACTGGAGGATCAGCTCACAGTCGAGTCACTATTGGTAAAAAAGTTTGAAACCGCGGCACAGGAGTGCACCGATTCAAATTTAAAGGATCTGTGCAATAAAACAGCTCAGGAACATAAGGATCATTACAACAAATTGTTCGGTATTCTAAACATGAACTAAGGAGGTTTTTATATGCCAATTAATATGAGTGAAAGGGAAGTTATAAATGACTTGCTTTTCAGCGAAAAAAAGATAACAAGTAATTATGATGTATACAGCAATGAAGCCAGCAACATGAATTTAAGGAACGAGCTTATGGGCCTTTTAAACTGTGAACATGATATTCATAATAAAATATATGATGCCATGGTTCAAAAGGGCTGGTATACTACAACTACTGCAAATCCGATGGACATACAGAAGGCAAAACAGAATTTTCAAAACGTTAAAAGCAGTTTATAGAATTTCCGGCAGCATCGTATGGTGCTGCTTTGTTTTTAAGAACATTAGAAATCGGAAGGAGGAAACAGATGAAAAAAATATTATTGCTGTTTATGGCTTTGATTATCTTATATTTCTCCTATATTATTTATGACTCAGATAAAACATCGATTATGGCCGATTATTATTGGGGTTCAAGAGGGCCTACGATAACAGAGACCCAGAGGAGATTAAGGGATTGGGGGTATTACGAAGGATCTGTTGATGGTATATATGGATATAAAACTTACATAGCGATAAGAAAATTCCAGACCAAAAACGGGTTAAGGGTGGACGGCATTATAGGTCCCCAAACCCTTGCAGCTCTTGGGATCAATGTCGGCAAGTCTTCCTCGAATGCAGGCAGTTCGGATCTATATCTTTTAGCAAGGGCAATACACGGCGAAGCAAGAGGCGAGCCTTATACAGGTCAGGTTGCAGTAGGGGCTGTTATCATAAACAGGACAAGGGATCCGCGTTTCCCGAGAACGATCGCAGGTGTAATCTATCAGCCTGGAGCTTTTACAGCCGTAACGGACGGCCAGATAAATATAAATCCCGCGACAAGTTCCATAAATGCGGCGAGAGATGCGTTAAATGGGTGGGATCCTTCGGGAGGAGCATTATACTATTACAATCCGGCTAAAACGACAAACAAGTGGATATGGTCGAGGCCCATAATCAAGGTTATAGGCAGCCATAATTTTTGCAAGTAAATGTTTATGGGATGAACTTGTGTATTTTTGAGCAACGAATGAACATTATGAGAACTTACAAAACTTGAATCTGGCGAATGAGTGCTCAAATAACACAAGTTCAGGTTGCAGACCCAAGTCTAAACATACCCCATGGCGAGCATTTTCACAATATGTGAAGTTGCATATATCGGACAGTTTTATTTCACATTAATAAAACTTCCTTCATATAGTAAACTAAGTTTGCTTATCTGAGGGAATTGCATGGTAATAAAAGGTGAAATCACGAACCTGAGGTCCATTAGAAAAAGCGATTTAAACTATATACAGAAATGGATAAATGACCTTGAAGTACAATTTTATGCCCAGGAAGAATATCCATTTTTCTATGATCCGTGGTTTATTAAATATATGTACAATGACGGGATTAAAGGAAAAAGGTTGATTTTTATGATTGAAGACAAGGATGGCGATGTAATCGGGGAGCTGTGGCTTTTCCCTATGGATTATATCAAAAAGACTACTGAGCTTGTCATAACAATAGGGAAAAAAGAGCTGAGAGGAATAGGTTACGGAAAGGATGCAATAAATACTGCAAAAAAATTTTGCTTTAACCATTTAAGGTTTAATTCAATATACCTTAAAGTTTTTTCTTTTAATATCCGCGCCATAAGGTGCTATAAATCCTGTGGGTTTAAGATTGTAGGGATAATAAGGGACAGAGTAATAAGAAACGGCATGAAGTATGATGAGTTTGTAATGGAATTAAAAAAGGAAGAATAGAGTTTTCAATTGACGCAGGCCATTGAAATTATAGAAATTGAATTTAGCGATCAAAATAATTTATATTACATTTCAAGAATATTATTTGTTGTTTTAACAATATTCTTGTATAATATTATTGTTTATAAATTATTATGCGGAATTGAAAAGGATGGTGCATTTGAATATTAAAAATGCGATTATCCATGAGTCCAAAGAGATCGGGATTGATGCCATCGGTTTTGCCTTATGCGGGGATTTTAATAATATTGAACCGGTACTGGCCGATAGGGTAAAAAAAGGATTTTTATCCGGATTTGAAACATGGGATATTAAAAAGGGCATCGATCCTTCACTTTTGCTGGACGGATGCAGGACGATGATATCTGCGGCTTTATCGTACAATATAGATAAAAGCCTGATAAAGCAAAAAAGTGAATATGGATTCAAGGCCAATATGTCGAGGTCATCATGGGGCATGGATTATCACAAGGTTATGAAGGATAAGTTGGGCGGTCTGGCAGCATATATAGAAAAAAAATTCGATGCAAAAGCAAAAATATTTGTGGACAGCAATCCTCTTCTGGAGAGAGAAATCGCAAGGCGTGCCGGAATAGGCTTTACAGGCAAGAATTGCTCGATTATAAGCCCGATATTTGGATCATATATTTTCCTCGGAGAGATACTTACTGATCTAAAGATTGATCCCGATGATCCTGTGGATGACAGCTGCGGAAACTGTGATCTGTGCATCAAAGCATGCCCGTCCGGTGCATTATGCGAAGAATATACATTGAATGCGAAAAAGTGTGTATCATACCTTACCCAGATTAAGGATATACCGGAGGAGTATTACGGTAATATGAAATACAACATATATGGATGCGATGCCTGCCAGGATGTTTGTCCGAGGAATAAGAATGCTCCGGCAGTGAACCATCCTGAATTTATACCGAAGGAGTGGAATGCATACCCTGACACCTTGAGAATATTAAACATGGACAACAAGACATTCAAAGAGACATTTAAGGGTACGTCATGCGGCTGGAGAGGCAAAAAAAATATTCAAAAAAATGCGTTGATAGCGATTAGCAACAGCAAAAATAAATCCAATGCAAAATATTTATTGAAAATGCTGTCGGATGAAAGGAATGATATAAGAAAGGTCTGTATATATGCTATTTACAATCTTTTAAATGATGGCAGCAAAGATATTCTAGAGGAACACCTCAAAACAGAGCGTGACGTTGAAATCAGGGAAATTATAAAAAAGCTTATAGGTCTGACAGGCCGATAGTTTGACGAGTCGAAGTCAAATCAATATTATATTGCTTATTGCTTAAAAGGAATGTTTATTATGATATCAAAAAAGACTGCAAAAATAATCCATATGTTTCCAAAACCGTTACTCAAAAAAGTTGTAAAATTTATTCTAGACGGCTATATAAAAAAGTATGCCGATATAACGGTTATAAATAAAGAGTTGCTTGGCAGTATTAAAAGGCCGGTTATCTTTATAAGCAACCATCTTAGCAATTCGGACGGGCTCATATTAAACAAAATACTAGGGGACGGCAGCGTATGGTATCTTGCAGGTGTCAAGCTTTCACACAATGAGATTACAAAACTCGGACTGGATATAGTAAAAACTGTTCCTATCAATCCGAATTCTCCAGATATATCCGCTATATCGAAAGCGGTTGAACTTTTGAAATCCGGCCAGTCAGTGTGCATATTCCCTGAGGGGACAAGGAGCAGGTCGGCATCTTTGATAAAAGGCAAAAGAGGCATAATATTGATCGCAAAATTGTGCCGGCTGCCTATTGTGCCTATCGGGATAGAAGGCACTGAAAGGCTCATGCCTATAAACGACGAGGATATGGGAAAGGAAAGATTTTTTCATGCCGACGTCAGGGTGACGATAGGGGAAAGTTTTTATATTCCTGAAAGGAGTGATAATGAGAATAGGAGGAAATATGAGGAAAAGACGATAGTTATTGTAATGAAAAAAATTGCTTCTCTTCTTTCTCCGGAATACCGGGGAATCTATGGAGAATGACAATACAATAAACAAAGGGGGAAATATTGTTGGAAATACTATTTAAAGGTTTGCTTCAATCGACATGGCAGGATTGGCTTATGATCGCTGTAGGACTTGGACTAATCTATCTTGCGGTCAAGAAAGATTTTGAACCTTCGCTCTTGGTACCCATGGGTTTCGGATGCATAATGGCAAATATACCGCTTACAGGCGCAATTGGCCAGGGCGGTGTTTTGACGATATTCAAAGATGCGCTTATCGTAACTGAAATAGCACCACTTCTCATATTTATAGGCATCGGTGCAATGATCGATTTCGGGCCTCTTTTGCAGAACCCGCTTATGCTTCTTTTCGGGGCGGCGGCACAGTTTGGCATATTTGCGACCCTTATTGTAGCCGCGCTGCTTGGCTATCCATTGAATGAAGCAGCATCGATAGGTATAATAGGAGCCGCAGACGGACCTACTTCGATATTCGTTGCAAGTAGATTCGCAAAGGAACTTTTAGGGCCGATATCTGTTGCGGCATATTCTTACATGTCCTTAGTTCCTATGATACAGCCTCCGGTCATCAAGGCACTTACAACTAAGAGGGAAAGAATGATAAGAATGCCTTATAAGCCGGAAAAAATTTCAAAAGCGGTAAAACTATTATTTCCTATAGTTGTAACGCTTATATCCGGGATAATTGCGCCTCAATCCATAGCTTTAATAGGATTCCTGATGTTCGGCAACTTTTTAAGGGAATGCGGAGTAGTCGACAGGTTGTCAAAGTCGGCTCAGAATGAAATGGTAAACATAACTACAATACTTCTTGGGCTTGCAATAGGCTCGACGATGGTTGGAAGCCAATTTGTCCAGGTAAGCACCCTCGGCATAATTCTTCTTGGCCTTGTCGCCTTTGTTTTTGATACTGCAGGAGGAGTAATATTCGCAAAGATATTGAATATCTTCCTGAAAAACAAGATAAATCCCATGGTCGGTGCGGCAGGGATATCGGCCTTTCCTATGTCCGCAAGGGTTGTACAGAAAATTGCCCAAAAGGAAGATCCGGGGAATTTCATACTTATGCATTCAATAGGCTCTAATGTTGCGGGACAAGTTGGCTCCGTAATAGCCGGCGGAATTTTAATAGCTCTGCTTTCATAAAAAGGAGGAATGATATATGTTAAGATTATTTTTCGCAGCCCAAATAGCTCTTCCTTTCAGTAAGGAGGCTATCAATACTGCCAAAAAGGGACTCACTATAATGGGATATGGAATGGTTACCGTAATCGGGGTGTTATTCCTTTTCTATATTATTGTAAAATTATTGATAAAGTTGTTTCCTGAAAAGGGTAAGAGTAAATGAAGCAATCGGAGGTATGGCTGTGGAGGTTGATGCAAAAAAGGTTTTAAGCATATTGGATAAGACATATCCAAATGCGGGAAGTGAGCTTAAATTTAAAAATCCCTTTGAACTTCTTGTTGCAGTTATGCTTAGCGCGCAATCAACTGATAAAACTGTAAATAAAGTCACTCAAAAATTATTTGAACAATACAAAACACCCTATGATTTTTTAAACATTACGCAGGATAAGCTCGAGCAGGAAATAAAAATCATAGGAATATACAGGAACAAGGCTAAAAACATATTATCTGCATGCAGGGAGATTGTAGAAAAGTTTGGCGGTCAGGTCCCAAATCGGATGGAGGATTTAATGTCTTTGCCGGGAGTCGGACGTAAAACTGCCGATGTCGTTTTAAGCAATGCATTCGGCATACCTGCTATAGCGGTGGATACCCATGTTTTTAGAGTTTCAAACAGGATAGGGCTCTCAGACAGCAAAAATGTACTGGATACTGAAAAACAGCTTATGAAAGCCATCCCAAAGGATATGTGGAGCAAGGCCCATCATCTTTTGATTTGGCATGGCAGGAGGATTTGCAGTGCAAGAAAACCCAAATGCGATATATGCCCTGTAGCTGAATATTGCAATTTCCGTAAGGGAAAGGATACATAAAAAGCGCAAATCAAATTGCGCTTTTTATGTATCCTATAACAAGTTTTGCGGTATTTATGATGGAATCTTCATGAGTCCTTTCATACCCATGGGATGCATAAATGCCGGCGCCTATGACGGCAGTCCTTATGTCCCATCCGGCAAGCAGGGCAGCGCTGGCGTCGGAGCTGTAGTTCGGATATATATCGATTCTGTAATCTATGCTATTTTTCTTGCACAAATCCACCATTCTTTTTCTGAGTTCAAGATCATAAGGGCCTGACGAATCTTTGGCACAGATGCATACGGAATACTCGGTGGAATTTTGGCCTTCTCCGGGAGCGCCCATATCGACAGAGATAAATTCACATGTCCTGGGAGGAATAGCGCCCGATGCCCCATGACCTACCTCCTCATAGTTGCTTATAAAAAAGTTTATGGTGTTTTCAGGAATTATTTTATTGTCATATATATATTTTGCACAGCCGAGCAATATGGCAACACTTGCTTTATCGTCCAAGTGGCGGGATTTTATAAAGCCGCTTTTGGTGAATACAACCCTTGGGTCCAGAAATACAAAATCGCCAACATCGATTCCCAAATTTAAGACATCTTCTTTTGAAAAAACTTTTTCATCTATAACGACTTCATAATTTTCTATCTTCCTGTCCAATTTTTTGGCATCCGAATGTATATGGACGGAAGGCTTTATAGTCTGTATAGTACCTGAATATTGCATGCCGCCAAGTGTCTCGATAGTGCAATTTGAACCCTCTACGGACTGGCCCATATAGCCTCCTATCTGTGCTATTGAAAGCCTTCCCGAGCTTTTCACTTCCTTTACCATGGCGCTTAATGTATCAACGTGAGCAGACAGGGTTTTTTGCTTATCGTCGCTTTTGCCGCTTATTGTTGCTATAAGCGCTCCTTTATTAGTCCTTTTAACAGATGTGCTGAATTTAGCAAATTCACCTTCCACGATATTCATGACTTTTTCCGTATTTCCTGAAGGACTTGGAGTATTCAAAATTTTTCCCAGGACATTTTTAATATAGTTTTTATCGATTTCCATTTTAACATCTCCAATCAATTAAAATTTAAAATTGTCTTACAAGCAGCTTTTCTGTTACATCTATCAGCACATGTTTGCTGCCATTCTCGGGAAGTTCCGCTATGAGTTTGAAAGCCTTGTCGGTATATTTTTCGGAAAGCTTCTTTGCTTTTTCCAGCCCCCTTGTTTCCTTTGCTATTTCCAATATCCTGACGATATCATTGCTGCTTAATGTATCCTTGCTAAGTATATCGGGAAGCTCCGTATTATTTGTGTGCAGAGCATATATAACGGGTAGTGTATAAGTGCCGTCTTTTATATCGTGCGCTGTGGGTTTCCCTATAATTTCAGCGCTGCCAGTGCAGTCAAGAATGTCGTCTATTATTTGGAAGGCCATGCCAATATTGAGTCCTATATTTGCGAGTTTACTGCAAAGCTTCCTGCTGCATTGGCTCTCATGGGCCCCCGCGTAAAAGCTTAATGAGAACAGTGCGGCTGTTTTGGATCTTATTATTTTAAGATAATCCATGATGGATATATGGATGTTTCTTTTTGATGAAAACTCGCGTATTTCGCCGATACAAATCTTTGACATCACTTTTGACAGTGTTTTCATGTTTTCTATGGAGCTATTGTCCGATAGAAGCATGAAGCACTTGCAGAATAAAAAATCTCCTATGAATACAGCCCTGTCACTTCCGTACTTTGATTGAACCGTTATACTGCCTCTTCGAAGGTCCGCCTTATCTATTATGTCATCGTGTACCAGGGTTGCCATATGCAGCAATTCCATAACAGAAGCAATCGGATAGAGTTTTTCCGCGTCATACTTTCCAAATCTTCCGGAAAGCAGCACGAAGGCCGGACGCAGGAGTTTTCCCCCGGAATTTATAAGGCCGAGAAGAGGATCCTCTACTATATTCTCGTTTGAGCGTATGCTTTCCTTTATTATATTTTTTATTTTCATAAGGTCTTTATCTATTTCAGGGAATTCTCTCCAAAAGTTATTTATACAATCAACCTCATTACAAATTCAAGTTTATAATTTTAGAAGATACAAGCATGCTCTATAGGGCGCATATTTTATATTCGAATAATATATACACTGTGCCTTATATAATTTTATCAAAATGAATCTTTTTAATGTATTTTAAAAGATACATCGAAGTCAGACCTACAAAAATTCCCGTGCCGATACCCGCTATTATCAAAAGAGGAAGGTAATATGCTATTTTTATGTTATTTATAATTAATGAGGCCATAAGTATCTGCCCGAGGTTATGAAAGACAGAACCTGTAACGCTGACTCCTAATTTTTAACTGCACTCCTTCAGAAAAGCCGGTATATATTAAAACCATGTGAAAATTGAGCTTTCACATGGTTTTAATAATGACATAACTCATACGTTGATTGAAGCCCCTGTATTTATTTTTATTTTCTTTTTAAACCATATTTTCTGCCACTTTTTATATAACCACGGCATCACATAGTAGTCAAGCCCGAATGCTCTTCCTGCACCTCCGAACATTGCAATGCTTGCGAATATATACCAGAATATCGTTTTATCCGCCATTGCCGAAAGTATGAAGTTGAGGCACAGAAATATTGATCCGAGGGATGCAAGGACTGTGAAAAGCCCGGCTATAAGCGCAAGCCCTAATGCAACTTCTCCCAAAACCACGCATGCCTGGAAAAAGTATGCATGAGGAGCAACGAATGTATTCATAAAAGATTGATAAAATCCGGGCACCGTCTTCAACAACGGAACCACTGTGTTTGCAGCAGACTGGGCGGCCTGACCGGCTTGCTGCGATGCGCCCGATACTGCTTGGGTGGCGGTACTTGCTGCGTTGGAGGCGCCTGATACTGCCGATGCGGCTGTACTTACAATCTTGATATTATCGGGCCGGAGTCATTATGGCAAATGCATTTTCTTTGATCCCGGGTATGTCAAAATATGCAGGTTCGCTTCCCGCACCGACAACAAGATAATCATAACTATAGCATGTGGATTCCGACTGAAGTTTCCGACTCTTGGGATCTGCAGATATAATGTTATCCGTAATCACTTCAACTTTTGTCCTGTTGAAGATCTTACGAAGCGGTATCTTTACACCATCGGGTTCAATCCTTGAACCTGCAACCTCATGGAGTTCCGTCATCAAAGTATGATAAGGATTTTTATCGATTAAAGTGATCTCTATATTTTCATTTTTCTCATATTTTTTATTGAGCAGCTTTGCAGCATTAACGCCGGCATAACCTGCACCCAATATGATTATACGCTTTTTATCCATAATATCCCCCCCCCATGATTTCAATTTACCATAATAATAGCAATAAATATCCTCCTTATTTTAACCTGTTTTTACAAAAAAAGAAAGCTGAAATTGGATACATATTTTATATTAGCAATGAAAATGCTCACAATGGGATATGCTCCAAGCTTGAGTCCGCAGCCTGAACTTGTGTTATTTTGAACACTCATTCGCCAGATTCAAGTTTTGTAAGTTCTAAGGCCAGC